>NZ_JBVINN010000001.1:564439-691776 GCF_055579305.1 Kitasatospora sp. NPDC032757
GCGCTGGTCGCGTTTCCTCGCACCTGTTTCCCCCCCCCCGGCCCGGCCCCCCCCCCCCCCTGGCCCCCCATCGACGGACGCCCCCCACCCAGTACGGGTGGCCGGCTCCGGTGCCGGGCGCCACCTGTTTCCGGGCGCCCGTCCTTCCGGGCGCCTGCTTCCTCCGGCGCCTGTTCGTCCGGGCACGTGTCCGTCCGGGCGCCTGCTTCCTCCGGGGGCCTGGGCGACCCGGCGGCGTCACGCATCCCTTCGACATCCGTACGGCCCTTCGGAAGAAGCTTCCGCCCTGTGCGGCGGGGCCCGGTAAGGTCTGAGGTCGACCGTAGACGCGGGGTGCCGACGGCCCCCTCCGCGCGAGGAGCCCCCACGTGCTGATCACCCACGACACCGAGTGCGCGCTGAGCATCCTCGTCGAGCTGCTCAACACCGCGCCCGAGGTGTGCGGCACCGAGCTGCTGCCCGACGTGGCCGCGCTGGACGCCTTCGTGATCCGGCAGGAGATCAGCGAGATCGACTCGCTGACCGAGAACGACCTGCGCAGCGTGCACGAGCTGCGCACCCGGCTGCGGGAGGTGTTCGGCACCGAGGGCACCGAGGAGGCCGCCGAGCTGGTCAACGCCCTGGTCGCGGACGCCGGCACCACGCCGCGGCTGACCAACCACGACCACCACGGGTGGCACATCCACTACTTCGCGCCGCATGCCGCCCTGCACGACCACCTGGCGGCCGAGCTGGGCATGGCGCTGGCGTTCATTCTCACCGCGGGTGAGCGCGAGCGGCTGCGCCGGTGCGAGGCGCCGGACTGCGCGCGCGTCTTCGTCGACCTCTCGCGCAACCGCTCCCGGCGCTACTGCGACAGCCGGACCTGCGGCAACCGGCTGCACGTCGCCGCCTACCGGGCGCGGCAGCGCTCGGCGGAGGCCGTGCCTGCGGCGGAGACCGTGCCTGCGGCGGAGGCCGTGCCCTCGGCCTGAGGGCCGTCGGCCGCCCGCCGTCTTCAGATGCCGCGGCGGCGGAGGATCTCCTCGATGTCGGCGAAGTCGTCGCCGGGGCCCTCGTCCCGCTTGCCGGCCTTCGGAGGCTTCGTGGCGCCGCCCCTCGGGGCGCCCGCCGGTGGGTGTGCGGGCGCCCCGGTGACGGCAGGCCGCGCCGGAGCCGGTCCGGTCGCCTCCGGGCGGGCCCCGGCGGCATCCACGCCGCGGCGGCCGACCCAGCGGGTGGTGACCAGCAGACCCGCCGACACCGCGAGCAACACGATGCCCGTCCAGACCCGCGGGTCGAAGACCAGCTTGGTCGCCCAGTCGGCCAGCTCGCTGCCGATCGTCCGCGCCACCGGGAAGAGCCCGGTCAGGTAGAGCCCGGCCGGCAGCAGCGCCACGGCGAACCAGCGGGTCGCGGAGAGGAAGCGCCGGCGGTACACGCGCAGGCCGGCCACTGCCACCCCGCCCGCGGTGAGCGCGAAACTCACCGCCGCCGTCAGCACGGCCTCACCCCGCTCGCGCCGGTGACTCTGCTCACCCTGGTCGTTCCGGTCATCGGACCTCCCCGGTACTCGGGCCGGCATCCGGGCACACCGCCGGGACGGGGGCGGGGCCCACTAGTGGAACACTGGGGACATGATCGAAGGTTCCCTCCCCCGCCTCGAGTTCTGGTGCGAGCTCCAGTGCCCGGACTGCCGCACCGCCCTGGACGACGTACGGGCGCTGCGTGCCACGTACGGCGACGCGCTCGCGATCGAGCTGCGGCACTTCCCGTTGGAGAAGCACAAGTACGCGTACGCCGCGGCGCAGGCCGCCGAGGAGGCGTTCGCGCAGGGGCTGGGGTGGCCCTACGTCGAGGCGCTGCTGGCCCGGGTCGAGGAGCTGGACGCGCGCGGCGAGGAGGTGCTGCTGGAGGTGGCCCGCGAGGTGGGGGTGGACGCCGAGGAGGTCGACACCGCACTGGTCGACGGCCGGCACACGCTGATCGTGGACGCCGACCAGGCGGAGGGCAAGGCGATCGGGGTCAGCGGCACCCCGACGTACGTGATCGCCGGCCGGCGGCTGGACGGCGGGCAGAGCCAGGACGGCCTGCGGGACCGGATCACGGCCGCCATCGAGGCAGCCAAGGCCTCCTGACCCTCCGTCAACCAGCCCGTCAGATCAGCGGCTTGCCGTAGATCCGGTTGGTGACCCGGTAGCCGAGCGACTCGTACAAACGGATCGCGACCCGGTTGCTGCTGAAGACGTTCAGCCCGAGGTCGCGAACGCCTGCGGCCAGGCACTCGCGCTCGGCGAGCAGCATCAGTGAACGGCCGTGTCCGTGCCCCCGGTGCGCCTCGGCCACCTCAACCACCATCACCCAGGCCAACGGACCGCCGTCGGGCAGGTCGCGGACCCGCAGGGCCAGCCAGAGGGCGCCCAGCGGGTCCGCCCCGTCCCCGTAGAGGCGGCGCAGTGCCACGCCGGGGGTGTCGGCGCCCTGCGGGAGCAGGTGCACGTGGTCGGCGTCCGACTTGGCGCGCGCCTGCTCCTCGCTGAGGCCGGAGGAGAGCAGGTCGCCGATGTAGCCCTCCTTGGCCTCGGCGAGCCAGCCGGGGAACTCCGCGGGGCCGATCCGGCGCGCCTCGACGCCCGCCGGCAGGACGGGCGGGGCGGCCAGCCGCTTGGCCATGTTCCGCATCCGCTCGCTGTAGCCGAGGGCCGCGGCGAGGCCGCGCGCAGGCTGCGCCGACTCCGGGACGTCGGCGTCCACCCGGGAGCAGCCCCAGCCGCGCAGCACCTCCTCGGCGGCCAGCGCGCCGAACGTCCCGCGGCCCCGGCCGCGGCCCTCATTCACCTCCAACTCGGATATCTCACCCCAGAGTTGCGGGCCACGCGGGACCGTGGTGGTGCGCAGTGCGCCGACCGGGCGGCCGTTGGCGCAGATCTGCCAGCGTCTGGTGCGGCCGCCCGCGGCGGTGGGTGACTCCGGCCCTTCGGGGCGCAGCGTGGTGGTCATGTCGGGGTCCCTTCCCCTCCGCGCGGGTGTTCTATCCGCCGGCGACGCCCCGGGGATTCGACCGGCTCGCCGGGGTCGGACCCGGCCGGGGCGTCACAGGCGCGGCCGGGGTTACGGGCCCGGCCGGGGTGGCGGGCCGGGCTGTGGCACCGGGCCTCGCCCGGTCACGGGTCGAGGTCGTCGCCGCTGCGCTCGGTGAAGACCGCCATGGCCTTGGCGGTGACCGGTCCGGGGCCGGGGAGTTCGCGGTCGTCGACGCGGGTGACGGCCTGGACGTCGCGCAGGGTGGAGGTCAGGAAGATCTCCTCGGCCTCCTGGAGCGCGTCGAACGGCAGGTCGGTCTCTTCCGCGCCGCACCACTCGATGACGAGCCGGCGGGTGATGCCGGCCAGGCAGCCCGACGCGAGGGTGGGCGTGAGCAGCCGGCCGCCGAGGACGACGAAGACGTTGGAGCCGGTGCCCTCGCAGAGCCGTCCGGCCGTGTTGGCGAACAGGGCCTCGGAGGCGCGGGCACGGTGGGCGGCGGCGAGGGCGACCACGTTCTCGGCGTACGAGGTGGTCTTGAGGCCGGCGACGGCGCTGTGCTCGTTGCGGCGCCACGGGACGGTCGCGACGGCGGTGGTGTCGGAGCGGTGGGTGGCGGCGCCGAGGGAGACGACCAGGGTGGGGGTGTCGTTGCCGCGTTCCGAGCCGAGCGGGGAGGCGCCGCCGGTGTAGGTGAGGCGCAGGCGGCCGAGCGGCATCGGGTTGGCGGCGAGGACCTGGGCGCAGGCCTCGCGGACCACGTCGTGGTCGGGGTCGGGCAGGCCGAGACCGCGGGCGGAGCGGGTGAGCCGGTCGAGGTGGCGGGTGACGGCGAAGGCCCGGCCGTCCACGGCCTTCATGGTCTCGAAGACCCCGTCACCGGTGGTGAGCCCGTGGTCGAGGACGGAGACGGCGGCATCGGCGGAGTCGACAAGTGAGCCGTTGACCCAGCTCTTGGTCGGGTGCTGCATCGAGGGCTGCTCCTCAAGGCGGTGGTGCGGTGGGGGGTGTGCCCGGGCCGATGGCCGGCCCGGCGGTGTTCGTCCCGGTTCAGGCGGCTTGTCGCCGTCAGTCGGTCTCGGTGCCCGACGCTATCGCGACCAGGCGGGCGGCCTTCAGTTCGGTTTCCGCCCACTCACGCTCGGGGTCGGAGCCCCAGGTGATGCCGGCGCCCGTGCCGAAGCGCAGGAGAGGTGCGCCGGGGTCGGCACGGTCGATCCAGAACGTGCGGATCCCGACGGCGAGTTCACCCTCGCCGCGGTCGGCGTCCACCCAGCCGACGGCGCCGCAGTACGGGCCGCGGGGGGCGGTCTCCAGGGCGTCGATGATCCGCAGTGCGCTGGACTTGGGGGCGCCGGTGACGGAGCCGGGCGGGAAGGTCGCGCCCAGCAGTTCGGGCCAGCCGGCGTCCGCGCGCAGGGTGCCCTGGACGGTGGAGACCAGGTGGACCAGGCCCGGGTGCTTCTCGACGGCGCAGAGGTCGGGGACGGTGACCGTGCCGGTCCCGCAGACCCGGCCGAGGTCGTTGCGGACGAGGTCCACGATCATCACGTTCTCGGCGTGGTCCTTCTCCAGGAGGTCCGCCTCGGTGCGGCCGGTGCCCTTGATCGGGCCGGAGGAGACGGTGCGGCCGTCACGGCGCAGGTAGAGCTCGGGCGAGGCGGTGGCGATCTCGACGCCGTGGCGCGGCAGGCGGATCGTTCCGGCATAGGGAGCCGGGTTGCCGTGGGCGAGCAGGCCGGTGAGGGCGTCGACGTCCGTCCGGGACGGGTCGGGCAGCGGCGCGGTGAGCACGCGGCAGAGGTTGGCCTGGTAGACCTCGCCGGCCGCGATGTGCTCGCGGATGCGGCGCACGCCCGCGGTGTAGGCGGCGCGGTCGAGGGAGCTGTGCCAGCCGTCGGCGGCCGGTCCGAGCCAGCCCGCGCCGGACGGGGGCGCGGGGGCGGGGCGGAGGTCGTCGAAGCGGGCGCAGGTGAGCCGGCCCTCGAAGTCGTAGGCGACGGCCCAGAAGCCGGAGGAGTCGAGCGCGGCCGGGTCCGAGGTGACGTCGCGCAGCCCGGTGGCGAGGCGGCCGCCGAAGCGGGCGAGCGGGCTGTGGGGGTCGGGGTGGCCGGACACGGTTCTCCTGCACGGGGTGGCTGGGCTGCGGTGCCTGAAGTGTAGGTCGGGGGTCCCTGCTGTGGCCTGGGGTGTTTCGGCGACCCGGCTGCGCCCGGCGTGGTGGGCCGCCCGCGCCCAGAGGCGCGGAGGGGCGCGAGCAGGTGGTGGGTGCACCTCCCAGCCGCCAGGCTGGGGAGCGTCGTGCGCGTATGCGCCCGGTGGCCTGCGGATGATCGTCCGGGAGCGCCGCTGGTGGGGGCCGGTGACCCGGCGGAACGGCCGACGGGACGGCTCCCCGCGGGCATCCCCTCGGCACGCTGCGGGAACGGATTTTTAGCTGGCCCAGGAATCCGCTAGAGTTCAACACGTCGCCAGGGAGCGCAGCCGAAGAAAAGCGGTGAAGATCCCCGGGAGACAGGCGGACGTGGCTCAGTTGGTAGAGCATCACCTTGCCAAGGTGAGGGTCGCGAGTTCGAATCTCGTCGTCCGCTCGATGGAGAACAGTGTAAGATCGTTCTTCGTGTGTTGCCTGGTGGAGTGGCCGAGAGGCGAGGCAACGGCCTGCAAAGCCGTCTACACGGGTTCAAATCCCGTCTCCACCTCCGAGAGGGCTCCCGGTTCTGCCGGGTGACCTCCCCGCGCGATTAGCTCAGCGGGAGAGCACTACCTTGACACGGTAGGGGTCACTGGTTCAATCCCAGTATCGCGCACGTCGGGCCCTTCGGGGTCTGCTGCAGGACCGCCTCACCAGGCGCGATTAGCTCAGCGGGAGAGCACTACCTTGACACGGTAGGGGTCACTGGTTCAATCCCAGTATCGCGCACGTCGGGCCCTTCGGGGTCTGCTGCAGGACCGCCTCACCAGGCGCGATTAGCTCAGCGGGAGAGCACTACCTTGACACGGTAGGGGTCACTGGTTCAATCCCAGTATCGCGCACAGTAAGGGCCGGGGCCGTGATCCGTGAGGGTCACGGCCCCGGCCCTTTTGCATGCCCTGACTGTCCCCGGTCCGCCCGGTTCCCCGGCGGCGGCAGGCTCACCGGGCTCCCCGAACTGCTGGGCCCCGCTTGATGCGGGATGTGGATGCGGAAGAAGAAGAGCCGCGTACGGTCGCCCTCACCGACGTCCGTACGCGGCATCTTCGCCTGCCGGGGTGCTCCAGCGCACCGCTCTCGCCCGTCCGCGAGTCGTCGCGGGCGCGGGCCTTCCCCGGCGGCACTGGCTCCCCGTCCCCAGGGGATTCAGTGCCCGTTCAGTGGCCGGCTGTTATCAGCCGGACGGTCCTCGTTGGTCTGCGCTCGGTCCGTGCGCCGCCCCGGCGGCCCGAGTGGGCTCCGCCGCCTCGGCGGTCGGGCGTCAGCGGATGATCAGGTCGGCGACGGCCTGGGCCTGGCTCGCCATCTGCTCCCAGCCGCCGAAGAGCATGACCAGCAGCACGGCGCAGGGCAGCGCCATGGCGAGCGCCACCGCCGGGTGCCTGGTCGGCTCCGCGGACCGGCGCTGAGTGAAGGCCGGCCGACGGCGGCGGGGGGATCCCGTGAGCTGCTGTGCCATGCCCCTACTCCTGATTCGTGTGCTGCCCGTACCCGTCGATCCGGTCGTACGGCCGGTCGAGGTGGACGCGGTGGACGGCTTACCTCGGGGGACGAGCTCCCCGTCCACCGCTGAGGACAACGCTATGGCGCGAGGGGGCAGTCGGACGTCATGCCGTCGTACTGTTCTGCGGGCATCCCGGAGGATGACGCTCCGACTTGGGGACTACTACCGCAGGGGGAGACGGTCTCGACCGCGCCCCCGGGGGAACCCTGAGAGACGACCCCGAGAAACGTTTCGGCACCCCCCTGACCTGCCAGGCAGTGCAAGATCGGACAATCGCACGGAGGGTTGAGGTGTTGCGTATCAGCACACCGCAGCGGGCAGTCCGTAAGCTGTGCCAGACAGGAACTGACGATGCCCCAACCGACGGGGCCTCACCCACAGGCTGACGGGGAACGAAGATGGCGATGATGCGGCTGAGGCGTGAGGACCCCCGCATCGTCGGGCCGTACCGCCTGCACCGGCGGCTGGGGGCCGGCGGCATGGGCGTCGTCTACCTCGGCTCCGACCGCCGCGGACAGCGGGTCGCACTCAAGCTGATCCGCGCCGAACTCGCCGAGGACATGGAGTTCCGCACCCGCTTCGCCCGGGAGATCGCCGCCGCCTCCCGGATCCGCGGCGGCTGCACGGCGCGCGTGGTGGGCTCCGACATCGAGGCCGACCGCCCGTGGCTGGCCACCGCGTACGTCCCCGGCCCGTCGCTGTACAAGCGGGTCGGCGACGAGGGCCCGCTGAGCTGGCCGGAGGCGGCCCGGATCGGCGCCGCGCTGGCCGACGGGCTGGTCAAGGTGCACGAGGCCGGCGTCGTCCACCGGGACCTCAAGCCGTCCAACATCCTGCTCTCGCCGCGCGGGCCGCGGATCATCGACTTCGGCATCGCCTGGTCGCGCGGCGCCAGCACGCTCACCCACGTCGGCACGGCGGTCGGCTCCCCCGGCTTCCTTGCGCCCGAGCAGGTCCGCGGCGCCGCGGTGAACCCCGCGACGGACGTCTTCGCGTTCGGCGCCACGCTCGCGTACGCGCTCACCGGCGACACCCCGTTCGGCTCGGGGGCCTCGTCCGAAGTGATGCTGTACCGGGTCGTGCACGAGGAGCCCGACCTGTCGGCCGTACCCCCGCAGCTGGCGCCGCTGATCGGGGCCTGCCTGGCGAAGGAGCCCGCGGAGCGGCCCGGCGCGGCCGCCCTCCACGAGCGGCTCAGCGAACTGGCCGCCCGTGGCACGGCCGCGCCCGACGTCACGGGCCCGGACCGGCCGGAGCGTGCGGCGGGCGGGCGGCCGCCCGGTGCGGCGCCCGGCCGCCCCGGCGTGCCGGGACGCGGCGCGGCAGCCCCGATGCCACCGGTCGGCGGCGGGCGAGGAGTGCCCGCGCCCGGGCGGGCCTCCGACCCGGCGGGCGCCGCGCGCGCCCGAGCGGCGGCGGGCAGCCGGCCGGGCGGGCCGCACGGCGGCGGGCAGGGCGTCCAGGCCGGTGGAGCCGGTGGGCACGCGGGCGGGCCGCAGGGCGGGTACCCGGGCGTTCGCCCCGGTGCTCGGGCCGGCGTCCACCCGGGCTCGCGGCCCGGTGTCGCGCAGCGGCGGCCGCAGGGCCAGCCGGCCACCACGCCGATGCCGCGGCCCGAGTCCGTCCAGACCACCCGGCCGATGCGCGAGCGCCAGCAGACCCCGCCGCCCGGGCGGACCGGCGGTCCCAGCGGGCCGGCGGGAGCGCGCGAGCGGGAACAGCAGCGGGCGGACCGGCCGCGCCCGCGGGCCCGGGACCGGCAGCACACGCCCGCCCCCGGCGGACGTCCCGGCGGCTCGCGCCGGCGGCTGATGCGGCAGCGACTGATCGTCTTCGTCACCGTCACGCTCGGCGTGGCCCTGGCGATCGCGGCGGCACAGGGCTGCGAGAACCGCAGCAACCAGGGTCGCGGCCCGCTCGGCGCCGGCGGGACGACCATGAGCGCCGCCCCCGTGCCGGCCGGCCAGGCGGGCACCGCCGCGCCCGCCGCTCAGCCGGCCGGGGCCGGGCAGTCGGTGGACGGCGTGGCGCCGTCGGCCGCGCCCACCCCGCTGGCGGCGGCCCACGGCGGTGCCGCGGGCGGCGACGGGGGGCTGGCGCCCGCGCAGGGCGCGGGGCCAACGGTCGACTGGCCGAACCGCAGCTACCCCGACCCGGCGGGCGGCCCGGCCGTCGCGCTGCGGGACGGACGTTCGGCGGGGGCCGGGCCTCAGGTCGCGCTGAGCGCGGTCCTCCCGGCCCGCTACAAGGGCGCGCCGGCCACCCTGGTGGTGCTGCGGCGGGCGGAGGGCTCGGTGCCGGTCGACCTGGTCCAGCTCTTCTCGTTCAACGGGGACACGCCCGTGCCGCTCACGTCCCGTTCCTCGGCCGCCGACCCGCAGGCGACGGCCAGCTGGCGGCTCGACAACGGCGCGCTGGTCCGCGAGGAACGCAACGGCCAGACCGGCGCGACCGCCTCCACCCGTTACTCGGTGCGGACCGACGGGACCCTTGAGGAGTCCTGGCCCGGCGCCCCCACCCTCACCGCCACCCCGCCTCCCGCCGCAGCGCCTGCGCCGCCCACCTCCCCCACCGGCTGAAGCGCTCACGCAGCGGGGGTGGTCGGCCGGCGCCGGCATCGTCTCGGCCGCCGCCTTCATGGCACGGGAGGTCGGACCGGACTTCACACTCTGCGAGCATCGCCACGAGGCCGGGAGGCCTGGGACGCCGGTGGGGGCCGGATGCCGGTGGGCCTGGGACGACGGTGCGGCCTGGGACGACGGTGGGGTCTGGGGCGACGGTGGGTCCTGGGCTGGCGCGAGGCCGCAGGGCGGGCTCGGAGAGCAGCCCCGCGCACAGGAAGTCGGCCCGGCCGACTTCCTGTGTCAGGCGGTGACGGTGACGGCGTAGAAGGCCACCGCTGCGGCGGCGCCGACGTTGAGGGAGTCGATGCCGTGGGCCATGGGGATCCGGACGGGGTGGTCGGCCGCGGCGATGGCCCGGCGGGTGAGGCCGTCGCCTTCGGCGCCGAGCATGAGGGCGGCCTTGGGGAGGCTGTGCGGGGCCAGGGCGGCGAGGTCGACGGCGCCGTCGGCGGGGGTGAGGGCGAGCAGGCTGAAGCCGGCGGCGCGGACCGTGCCCAGGGCGTCCGGCCAGGGGTCGAGCCGGGCGTAGGGAACGGCGAAGACCGCGCCCATGGAGACCTTCACGGCGCGCCGGTACAGCGGGTCCGCGCAGTCGGGCGAGAGCAGGACGGCGTCCATGCCGAGCGCGGCGGCGCTGCGGAAGATCGCGCCCAGGTTGGTGTGGTCGACCAGCCCCTCCAGCACCGCCACCCGGCGGGCGCCGGCCAGCACCGCGGCGGCGTCCGGCAGCGGCTTGCGCTCCATCGAGGCGAGTGCGCCGCGGTGGACGTGGTAGCCGGTGACGGCCTCGGCGAGGGCGGGCTCGACGACGTGGACGGGGGCGTCGACGTCGGCGATCACGTCGGCCATCACGTCCAGCCACTTGGCCGTGAGCAGCATCGACCGCATCCGGTAGCCGGCGGCGAGGGCGCGGCGGATGACCTTCTCGCCCTCGGCGATGAACAGGCCCTCGGCGGGCTCGCGCCGACGGCGAAGTTCGACGTCGGTCAGGCCGGTGTAGTCGGCGAGTCGCGGGTCGGCGGGATCGGTGATGGTGCTGGGTTCGGACACCCTGCGATCTTGCCAAGTCGGGGTGGAGAAGGCCAAACGGCCCAAGGGTCGGAGATGGCTGCCCTTGGCCCGTTGGCACGCAGAGTGCAAATATGACGTATGGCCCGTTTTCCGGGCCGATCCTGGGCTCCGTCGGCCTCTGGTGCTTCTGGCTCCTCCGTCGCCTCCCGTGCCACTGGTACCGCCGGCTCTTCCGGTGGGCGCCCACACGGTCGGCATCAGCAGCCACGAGCGGCGCGGCCGAAGCCGGTGAAGCGCCGGTCGGTGGCTGGGCAGGTGTTCGCGCTGCAGGTGGTGGTGGTGCTGCTGCTGGTGGCGTCCGCCGTGGTGGCGCTGGTGGTGCAGTCCCGCAACGACGCCCGGGAGGAGGCGCGCAGCCGGTCGGTGGCGGTCGCCCAGACCTTCGCCAACTCGCCCGGCATCGTCGAGGCGCTGCGCTCCCCCGATCCGACCGCGATCCTCCAGCCGAAGGCACAGGCCGCCGCAGTCAACGCCGGCGTGGACTTCATCGTCGTGCTCGACACCAACGGCATCCGCTACACCCACCCCAACCCGGCCCGGATCGGCCAGAAGTTCGTCGGGAACTACCAGCCCGCCCTGCAGGGCGAGGTGGTGATCGAGGAGGTCAACGGCACGATCGGACCGCTGGTCCAGGCGATCGTTCCGGTGCACGCGCCGGACAGCCAGGTGGTCGGTTTGGTGTCGGCGGGCATCACGATCGCCAACGTGAGCAGTGCGAGCGAGCGGCAGCTGCCCGTCGTGCTGGGCGCCGCGGCGATCGCACTGGGGCTGGCGACCTGCGGCACGGCGCTGATCAGCCGGCGGCTGCGGCGGCAGACGCACGGGCTCGGCCCGGCCGAGATGACGCGGATGTACGAGCACCATGCGGCGGTGCTGCACGCGGTGCGCGAGGGGGTGCTGATCGTCGCGGGCGACGGCCAGCTGCTGCTCTGCAACGACGAGGCGCGCCGGCTGCTGGACCTGCCCGCCGACGCCGAGGGGCGGATGGTGCCGGAGCTGGGTCTGGACCCGGCACCCGAGGAGCTGCTGACCGCCAACCGGGCGGTCACCGACGAGGTGGTGCTGGCCGGCGAGCGGCTGCTGGCGGTGAACGTCCGGCTGACCGACCGGGACGGCGGCCCGCCCGGCTGTGTCGCCACGCTGCGTGACTCCACCGAGCTGCTGGCGCTGTCCGGACGGGCCGACGTGGCGCAGCGGCGGCTGCGGCTGCTGTACGACGCGGGTGTCACCGTGGGCAGTTCGCTGGATGTGACGCGGACGGCCGAGGAGCTGGTGCAGGTGACGGTGCCGCGGTTCGCGGACTTCGCCAGCGTCGACCTGGCCGAGCCGGTGCTGGAGGGTGAGGAGCCGCCGCAGGGCCTCGCACTGGGGCGGATGCGCAGGGCGGCGTTCCGCGGGGTCCGGGCGGACTCGCCGTTCTACCCCGTCGGCACCGTGGTGGAGGTGGTGCCGGAGACGCCGCTGGCAGGGTCGCTGGACAGCGGGCTGCCGGGGGTGGAGCCGAGGCTGGCGGAGACATTGGCCTGGCGGGAGCAGGATCCGGAGCGGTCGGCGCAGGTGCTGGCCTACGGGGTGCACTCGCTGGTGCGGGTGCCGCTGCGGGCGCGCGGGGTACTGCTGGGGGTGGCGCGGTTCTGGCGGGCGGACCGGGAGGAGCCGTTCGAAGAGGAGGACCTGGCGCTCGCCGAGGAGCTGGTCGCGCATGCCGCGGTCTGCATCGACAACGCGCGCCGGTACACCCGGGAACACACGATGGCGGTGACCCTGCAGCACAGTCTGCTGCCGCGCACCCTGCCGGAGCAGAACGCGCTGGAAGTGGCGCACCGGTACCTGCCGGCGCAGGCGGGCGTCGGCGGCGACTGGTTCGACGTGATCCCGCTGCCGGGCGCGCGGGTGGCGCTGGTGGTCGGGGACGTGGTGGGGCACGGACTGCACGCGGCGGCCACGATGGGGCGGCTGCGGACGGCGATCCACAACTTCTCGACGCTGGACCTGCCGCCGGACGAGCTGCTGGGGCACCTGGACGACCTGGTGAACCGGATAGACCAGGAGGAGTCGGCGACCGGCGGTGCGGCGGCGGTGACCGGTGCGACCTGCCTGTACGCGATATACGACCCGGTGTCGCGGCGTTGCACGCTGGCCAGTGCGGGGCATCCGCCGCCGGCGCTGGTCGATCCGGAGGGTCGGGTGGTGTTCCCCGAGCTGCCGACCGGGCCGCCGCTGGGGCTGGCGGTGCTGCCGTTCGAGACGGTGGAGCTGGAGGTGGCCGAGGACAGCCGGCTGGTGCTCTACACGGACGGCTTGGTGGAGGACCGCGAGCGGGACATCGACGAGGGGCTGGAGCTGCTGCGGACGGCGCTGTCCGGGCCGTCGCGGACGCCGGAGCAGACGTGTGCGGACGTCCTGGGAGCGATGCTGCCGGCGCATCCGCAGGACGACATCGCGCTCCTGGTGGCGCGGACGCGGATGCTGGCGCCGGAGCAGGTGGCGGAGTGGGAGGTGCCGTCCGACCCGGCCGCCGTGGGCGAGGTGCGGGCGGCGGTGTCGGAGAAGCTGGCGCTGTGGGGGCTGGACGAGGCGGCGTTCGTCACCGAGCTGATCCTCAGCGAGCTGGTGACAAATGCGATCCGGTACGGGTCGGGGCCGATCCGGGTGCGGCTGCTCCGCGACCGGACATTGATCTGCGAGGTGTCGGACGGCAGCAGTACGTCGCCGCATCTGAGGTACGCGGCCACCACGGACGAGGGCGGACGCGGGCTCTTCCTGGTCGCCCAGTTCGCGGACCGGTGGGGCACGCGGTACACGGCCACCGGGAAGGTCATCTGGACGGAGCAGCCGTTGGAGTGAATGTGGCTGTGGTTTGGAGTGGGAAGTCGGCGGGGCCGACTTCCCACTCCCGCGCTGTTTGCAAAGGCCACGCTTTGCAAACAGCACGGGCGAGCCCGAGGGCCGGCCGCGGAGGTGTCCGGTGCGGGGGCCCGGGGTCATCCCCCGGGCCCCCGGAGGACGGCCCCGGCCCCGCGCTTTGCAAAGTCACCTTTGCAAAGCGGCGGTGCGTCAGGAGTGGAGGGCGGGGGCGAGGACGTTGACGACGTCGCCGATCACGATCACGGCCGGGGGCTTGATCTGCTCGGCCTGGACGACGGCCGCGACGGTGGCGAGGGTGGCGTCCACGCGGCGCTGGGCGGCGGTGGTGCCCTCCTGGACGACGGCGACCGGGGTGTCGGCCGGGCGGCCGCACTCGACCAGCTTGGCCGCGATCGCCCCGATCTTGTCCACGGCCATCAGCAGCACCAGGGTGCCGCTCATCCGCCCGACGGCCTCCCAGTTGGTCAGCGAGCGCTCGTCGTCCGGGCCGACGTGACCGGAGATCACCGTGAACTCGTGGGTCATCCCGCGGTGGGTGACCGGCACGCCGACCGAGGCCGGGACACTGATCGAGCTGGAGATGCCCGGGACCACGGTGACCGGCAGCCCGGCCTCCGCGCAGGCCAGCAGCTCCTCGCCGCCACGCCCGAAGACGTACGGGTCGCCGCCCTTGAGCCGGACCACGAACTTGCCGGCCTTGGCGTGCTCGATGAGCGTCCGGTTGATCGCCTCCTGGGCCATGAACCGCCCGTACGGGATCTTCGACGCGTCGATCACCTCGACGTGCTCCGGCAGCTCGGCCAGCAGCTCGCGCGGCGCCAGCCGGTCGGCGACCACCACGTCCGCGTCGGCCAGCAGCCGGCGGCCGCGGACGGTGATGAGGTCCGGGTCGCCCGGGCCGCCGCCGACCAGGGCGACGCTCCCCCGGCCCGACGGCTGGGAGGTACCCCCGACACCGTGCGCACGGTACTGGCGGGCGGCCAGCGAGCCGTCCCGCAGGCCGTCCACGATGGCGTCGCGCAGGGCGGCGGAGTGCCGCGGGTCGCCGGTGAGGACGGCGACGGTGGCGCCCCCGTCGCGGCCGCCGGCCGGCGTCCAGGCGCTGGCCGCGGCCGCGTCGTCGCTGCGCGCGCAGAACACCCGCTCCCGCTCGGCCTCGGCGCTGACCGCCGCGTTGACCGACGGGTCGTCGGTGGCGACCAGCGCGTACCAGGTGCCGGCGAGGTCGCCGTCCTGGTAGCGGCGCTCGTGCCAGGTCAGCTCACCGGCATCGGCCATGGCCTGGACAGCGGGCGTGGTGGCCGGGGATATCAGGTGCAGGTCCGCACCGGTGGCGATCAGGGCGGGCAGCCTGCGCTGGGCGACGTGGCCGCCGCCGACCACGACGACGCGGCGGCCGGCGAGCAGCAGGCCGACCGGGTACGGGGTGCGGCCCTCGGTACCGGGGTGGGGGTTGGGCGCGGTCATGGGCGGAGCTCCTGGATCGGGGTGAGGGTGGTGGGGGTACAGCACCGCTCCGCGTGCCGGCGCGCCCTCGGGCCGGTACACGGAGCGGTGCGGGCAGACGTCAGGACTTCTCGGTGACCCCGGCGGAGTCGAACGTGGCTACATCGTGCATCGCGCGGGCCGCACTCTGCACCAGCGGCAGGGCCAGCAGGGCACCGGTGCCCTCGCCGAGCCGCAGGTCGAGGTCGATCAGCGGACGCAGGCCGAGCTTGGCCAGCGCGGCCTGGTGACCGGGTTCGGCGGAGCGGTGGCCAGCGATGCAGGCGGCCAGCACCTCGGGGGCGATCGCCTTGGCGGCCAGCGCGGCCGAACCGGCGATGACACCGTCCAGGATGACCGGGGTGCGCAGCGAGGCGGCGCCGAGCAGGAAGCCGGCGATGGCGGCGTGCTCCAGGCCGCCGACGGCGGCGAGGACGCCGATCGGGTCGGCCGGGTCCGGCTGGTGCAGGGTGAGGGCGGCGCGGATGACGTCGACCTTGCGGGCGTGGGTCTCGTCGTCGATGCCGGTGCCGCGGCCGGTGACCTCGGCCGGGTCCAGGCCGGTGAAGACCGAGATCAGGGCGGCGGAGGCGGTGGTGTTGGCGATGCCCATGTCGCCGGTGATCAGTGCCTTGTTGCCGGCGGCGACGAGGTCGCGAGCGGTCTCGATGCCGATCTCGAGGGCCTTGAGGGCCTCCTCGCGGGTCATCGCCGGGCCCTGGGTCATGTCGCCGGTGCCGGGGCGGACCTTGCGCGGCAGCAGGCCGGTGGTGCGGCCCTGCTGGATCGCGTCGGGCAGCTCGGCGGCGACGCCGACATCCACCACGCAGACCTCGGTGCCGATCTGCTTGGCGAAGGCGTTGACCACCGCTCCCCCGGCCAGGAAGTTGCCGACCATCTGGGCGGTGACCTCCTGCGGCCAGGGGCTGACGCCCTGGGCGTGGACGCCGTGGTCGCCCGCGAAGATCGCCACGCAGGCGGGCTCCGGGAGCGGCGGCGGGCACTTGCGGGAGAGGCCGGACAGCTGGGCGGAGATGATCTCCAGCATGCCGAGCGAGCCAGCCGGCTTGGTCATCCGCTTCTGGCGGTCCCAGGCCTCGCCGAGCGCCTTGGCGTCGAGCGGGCGGATGCCGCGCAGGGTCTCGGAGAGCACGCTGTGCGGCTCCTCGCCGGGCAGTGCGCGGTTGCCGTACTGCTCCTCGTGGACGACCCAGGAGAGCGGGCGCTTCTTGGCCCAGCCCTGCTGCTGGAGCTCGGGCTCGTCCGGGAAGGCGTCGACGTAGCCGACGCAGAGGTAGGCGACGACCTCCAGGTGCTCGGGAAGGCCGAGCTCGCGGACCATCTCCTCCTCGTCGAAGAAGCTCACCCAGCCGACGCCGAGGCCCTCGGCGCGGGCGGCCAGCCAGAGGTTCTCGACGGCGAGGGCGGCCGAGTACGGGGCCATCTGGGGCTGGGTGTGGCGGCCCAGGGTGTGCCGGCCGCCACGGGTGCGGTCGGCGGTGACGACGATGTTGACGGGCGTCTCGAGGATCGCCTCGATCTTGATTTCCTTGAACTGCTTGGCCCGGCCCTTGGGGAGCGAGTCCGCGAACGCCTCGCGCTGGCGCTCGGCCAGTTCGTGCATCTTGCGGCGGGTCTTGGCCGAGCGGATCACCACGAAGTCCCACGGCTGCGAGTAGCCGACGCTGGGCGCGGTGTGGGCGGCCTCCAGGACGCGGATCAGCACCTCGTGCGGGATCGCGTCCGGGCGGAAGCCGTTGCGGATGTCGCGGCGCTCGCGGATGACCTGGTGGACGGCCTCGCGGCCGGCGTCGTCGTAGCCGGGGGCGGCCGGGCCGCGCGGCTCGGCGGGCTCCTCGGGGGCGGCTTCCTCGGCGGCCGGCTCGGCACCGGTCTCGGGGGCGGGCTCGGTCCCGGGGGCGGGCTCCTCGGCGGGCTGCTCGGCGGGCTGCTCGGCGGAGGCGTCGGCGGTGGGCTCCGCGACGGCCTCGGGGGCCGGGTCGGCGACAGCCTCGGCTGCGGCTTCGGCTTCGGCCGGAGCGGCCTGGGCCGGCTCGGGCCGGGCATCGGCCTCGGCGGCTCCCCCGGGCTCTCCGGTCGGCGCTGCGGGCTCGGCGGCGGCCGGCTCAGCGGCGGCGGGCTCGACGGCGGCGGCCTCGGCGGGTACCCCGGCGTCGGGGGCCACGGCCTCAGGTGCCACGGCGTCGGGTGCCACGGCGTCGGGGGTGGTGTCCCCGGCCGGCGCGGCCTCCTGCGGCTGCTCGGCGTCCGGTGCGGCGACGGCCTGGCCGGACGGCATCTCGCCGGTGCCGACAGCCGTCTCGGCAGCCGCGGGAGGGGCGCCGGCCTCGGCGGCGACGACCGCCTCGGCCTCGACCGGTGCCTCGGGCTGCTCGGCGGGCGCTATGGGCACGGCCTGCTGGGCCTCGCCCTCCGCGACGGCCGCGGCCTGCTCGGTCGCCTCGACCTGCGGGAGGCCGTGCGGGGCGGGCGCGGCGAGGAAGGCGGAGATCCGGCGGGGCTGGTTGGCCGGGGCGCCCTGGGTGGCGGGCTCGGCCGGCTGCTCCTCGACGGCGGCCGGGGCGGACGCCTCGGCAACGGGCGCGGCCTCGGCGGAAACCTCAACGGCGGCCGGCTCGACAGAGTCGGGCTCGGCGGCGGACTCGACGGGCGCGGGCTCGACGGAGGCCTCTGGGGCCTCGACCGACGCAGCCTCGACGGGCGCGGCCTCGACGGGCGGCGCGACCGGCTGCCCGGCGAGGGCCTCCGCGGCCGGAGCGACGGCCTGGTCGGCCGGCTGCCCGGCAGTGGCCTCGGCGGCCTGCTCCGCCACGGGCCCGGCGACGGCCGCGTCCACGGCGGGCACCTCCGCGACGACCGCCTCCACGACAACCGCCTCCGTGGCAGCCGGCTCGACCGCCACCGCTGCCTCGACGACCTGCGGGGCCGCCGGGACCGGCTGGACGCCCGGTGCCTGCTGGGGCACCGGCTGGGCCTGCAGCGGCGCGACGGCCTGCGGCGGCTCCGGCTGGCCGACGACGACCGGGATGCCGTGGGCGGGCGTGCCGCCCTGCGAGGGGCCGCGGTCGGCGAGGGAGCGGACCGGCACCTGGCCGGTCATCAGCGACGGGTCCGGGATCGGCGGGCCGGCGTGCAGCGGGCGGCGCTGCTGCTGAGCCGCCGTCAGCGCCTCCTGGCCCTGTGCCTGGAGAGGGAGCTGGACGGGCTGGCCCTGCAGCGGCTGCGGCTGGACCGGGGCCTGCTGTGCGGCCGGGTCGGCGGCGCCGAGCACCGGCGGCTCCAGCGGCGGCCAGGACGGCTCGACCGGAGTGCCGTGGGCGCCCTGCTGGTCGGCGGCCGGCTCGGCGGGGACGGCCGCGAGCGGCTCGCCCCAGGAGCCCTGCGGGCCGGGCATCAGCAGCACGTCGTCCTCGTCGTCGAGCGGGTCCGGCTGGTCGGGCTGGTCGAGGAAGTGGAAGGCGGGACGCGGGGCGCCCGGGTCGACGGCCCAGCCCTCGCCCGGCACACCGGGGACGGACATCTCGGGGACCGGCACCCCGGCGGCGTGGGCACCGGCGACAGGGGCGCCCGGAACCGGGGCCCCGGGCCCGCCGGCGACCGGCATGCCGTAACCGGGCGCGCCGAGCGGCTGGCCCTGGCCGGGCACACCCTGCGGCGGCAGCGTGACCGCCCCCGGCGGCACCGCTCCGGGCAGGCCGTTCCCCGGCATCGCGGCGTTCGGCATCGCGGCGTTCGGGATCACGCCACCGTCCATCGCGACGCCCTGCACGGGTGCGACGCCCTGTACGGGTGCGACAGCCGCGACGCCCTCCGGGCCGCCGAGCGGGTCGGGCCCGGCGAGCAGGTGCTCCGGCAGTCCCTCGTTCGGGACGTGGCCGCCATCGGTCATGTCAAAGCTCCTTCCAGGCCGCTGCCGCGCCCTTGGCGACGCGATCACCGACCGCAGCGCCCATCCGCACGGGCCGGGCCAGCACCGGCCCGCCCCTCAACCACACACGGCCGCCGCGCCGAGGCGCTGCGGCCGAAGTCCTTCCGGCGCGCTGCGGCACCCCGGCCCACACACCACCCGGGGCGGGTGGCGTGCCATCTGAAACAACGACAAGCCGGGGCAACCGGCACGACCGCACCGGACCCTACGGCATTCTCCAGGTCCGGCATGCGGCCCGTCGAATTGCCCACACTCCGAGCCGTAGCGGGTTGCATCGCGTCAAAAAGGCGACAAACCGACCGGATCGGGCGGGCCATCGGACGCCGCAGCCGTCCCGGACGCCACACTACCGGCCCAGCGCCGCCGCCTCTCGAATCGGTGTCCGGATGCGACCTGGATCACCGCCCGGGCGTGCCCGCCGCGCGACCTCGTCACCCCGTCAGGACCCGGAGCCGTGCCGGAACCCTCACCGGATGTGCCACCGGGGTCACCGCCGGAGGCACTTCGTCTTCACACGATCTGCTCACCCCAGAG
This sequence comes from Kitasatospora sp. NPDC032757, assembly GCF_055579305.1. NCBI lineage: Bacteria > Bacillati > Actinomycetota > Actinomycetes > Kitasatosporales > Streptomycetaceae > Kitasatospora > Kitasatospora sp. NPDC032757. Next base: position 583,672 of record NZ_JBVINN010000001.1, read on the forward strand.
CAGGAGCACGCCCGGCTCTCCCGTGCCGAGCCGCAGCGCGCCCGTCCCGTCCGCCTGCAGCGGCGTGGCCTGCAGCAACGCGCCGTCCGGCCGGTAGCCGGCCTCGGCGATGGCGCGGCGGATCCCGTCCGCCTCGGCGAGGCCGTGGGCGACGGCCACGAACCGCTCGGGCCGACGGGCCAGGACGGCGCGCACCACCACGGTGCCGCCGGCCTCGACGACGGCGGCGTCCGGCTCCGGCAGACCGCCGAGCACCTCGGGGCCGCTGCCGTGGACGGTCTCCACCTCGACGCCGTAGCGGCGGGCGTTGACGGTGAGCCGGGCGCAGGCCGAGCGGTCGGCCTCGATCGCGACCACGGCGGCGCCGAAGCGGGCGGCCTCGACGGCGAGGGCGCCGTGGCCCGCGCCGACCGACCAGACGAGGTCCCCCGGGCGGGCACCCAGACGGGCCAGCACCAGGGCGCGCACGTGCGCCGGGAGCGTCCCGGATGCGCCGGGCGCGTCCTCCGCGCTCCCGGCGCTCGCGTAGGAGTCGCCGGGGAGCGCCCAACCGCGGTCCGGGCCGGGGAAGCCGACCGGGCGTCCGGCCAGCCAGCCGGCCGCCTGGCCGACCGTGCCCGCCTGCGGGCCGCTGCCGTTGCCGCCGATGACCAGCACGACGTTGGGGTCGCGCCAGATGTGGTCGGCGACCCGGTCGGAGGTGAGGACGGTGACGTCCTCCTCGGGGGTGCCGAGGGCCTCGCAGACCACGAAGGTCCGGTGCACCCCGCGCAGCATCAGCGCGAGTTCGCTCGGCCCGGCGCCGGGCGCGGTGAGGACGGCGACCTTGGGGTTGGCCCGGCAGATGTTGGCGGCGCGGCGCAGCCGTCCGCCGTGTGCGCTGACCACCTGGGCGTCCTCCCAGGGCATGCCGGCCCGGGCGAAGGCGGCGGCGACCGAGGAGACGGCGGGCAGGACTTCGAGTTCGAGACCGTACTCGGGGCGGCGCAGGGTGCGGACGACGCCGAAGAAGCCGGGGTCGCCCTCGGCCACGACGACGGCGGCGCCGCGGTGTTCGGCGATCCGGCGGGCGGCGAGCTGGACGTTGCCGAGGGCGAGCCGTTCGGCGCCGGGCGGCACCGGGAGGGCGTTGAGCTGGTAGGGGGCGCCGGCCACCAGGGTCGCCGCGGCGAGGGCCGCGCCGGCGGCCTCGGTCAGCGGGGTGCCGTCCCACCCGATGACCGTGATCCGGTCAGCCATCTGCGGCTGTTCTCCCTCGCCTCGGTGCGCCGACATGCGGCGCCCGCGTGCGGCGCCGGTCAGAGGTTACCGGGTGCCATCCCATCGGCGCCGACATCTCGCACACATGTCCGTCGCGCGCGGGGCCGGCGGGGCGCGGGTGCGGGGGGCGAGGGGCGGCGCGGGTGCGGGGGCCGAGGGGCGCGAGGGGCGGCGAGGGGCGCGAGGGGAGGCGGAAGAGCCGGGGCCGGGAGGGGTGCGCCGGGGCCGGAAGGGGTGCGCCGGGGCCGGGGCGGTGCGAGCTGGCTCAGTCCCGCAGGACGTAGCGGTCGCCGGGCCAGCCCGTCCCGTGGTCGGCCGGGTTCTCCATGTCCTCGGGCAGCAGGCTCCACAGGATGAGGTCGCTGCGGCTCTCTCCCCCGGCCTGGCGGCCGGGAGCCGCCCCCACGGTGACCTCGCCGGACTCGCCGCGCACTATCCAGGCGCTGCGCAGCACGCCCTCGCTGATGGAGCCGATCTTCTGGGCGACCTGCTGGGCGGCGGTGTTTCCGGCGGCGGTGCGCATTTCCAGCCGCAGGAAGCCGCGGTCCTCGAAGAGCCACTGGGCGACGCCGAGGACGGCCTCGGGCGCGTAGCCCTCACCGCGTGCCCAGGGGGCGGTGACGTAGGAGATCTCGGTGGAGCGCAGCCGCCAGTCGGTGTTGCGCAGTTCGACCAGGCCGACGAGGCGCTGGGTGAGGTGTTCGGTGACGGCGAAGACGATGCCGCGGCCTGCCGCGCGGTGGGCGGGTGCGAGGGTGCGGGCGAGTTCGGCGGCGTAGGTCTCGGTGAAGGGGTGCGGGGCGTCGGTCCAGGCCAGGACGAGTTCGTCGGCCATCATCTCGGCGAGGCCGGGGGCGTCGTCCTCCGCAAGGGGGCGCAGCAGCAGCCGTTCGGTGCTGATGGCGGTCTCGGGGAAGCTCGCTGCCATGCCGTCTCTCCTCGCCGGGTCGTGGACACACCGTACGCCTCGCCGGTGCCCCCGGTGCCGTGCGGTGCACGGACCGGACGACGGTACGTCAGACGCGGTCTGTCAGGGCGTCACTGGTGCATACTGCCCGACCGGGCCCCCGCCGAGGTGCGGCGGGGGCCCGGTCGTGGGAGTGCGTGGCCGTGGTGCCGGGCCGGGGTCGGTCAGAAGGCCGGGATGACGGAGCCCTGGAAGGTGTCGTCGATGTACTTCTTGACCTCGGGCGAGTGGAGCAGCTCGGCGAGCTTCTTGACCCGCGGGTCGTTCTCCTTGCCCTGCTTGACGGCGAGGATGTTGGCGTAGGGGTTGCCCTCGGCCTTCTCCAGGATCAGGGAGTCGCCGGCGGGCTTGAGGCCCGCGTCGAGGGCGTAGTTGCCGTTGATGACGGCGGCGTCGAGGTCGTCGATGGAGCGGGGCAGCTGGGCGGCCTCCAGCTCCTTCCACTTGAGGTTCTTCGGGTTGGCGGTGACGTCGGCGGGGGTGGCGGCGGTGCCGGCGCCGGCCTTGAGGGTGATCAGGTTGTTGTCGGCGAGCAGCTTGAGCGCGCGGCCCTCGTTGGTGGCGTCGTTGGGCAGGCCGACGGTGGCGCCGTCCTTGAGGTCGCCGATGGCCTTGACCTTCTTCGAGTACACGCCCAGCGGCTCCAGGTGGACCGGCTCGACGGAGACGATCTGGGTGCCGTGCTTCTTGTTGAAGTCCTCCAGGTACGGGACGTGCTGGAAGTAGTTGGCGTCGGCCGAGCCGTCCTGCACCGCGGTGTTGGGGGTCACGTAGTCGGTGACCTCCTTGATGGTGAGCTTGAGGCCGGCCTTGTCCGCGAGGTTGTCCTTGACGTACTTGAGGATCTGGCCGTGCGGGGTGGGGCTGGCGACGACGGTCAGCGGGGCGTTCGGGTCGGAGGACCCGGACGAGCCGGAGCTGCCGCAGGCGGCGAGGGAGAGGGCGATGCCGGCGGTGGCGAGGACGCTGGTGAACTTCAGGGCGTTGCGCACGAAAAGTGCCTTTCTGCGTGATGCGGGGAGCCGCGTCCGGTGCGGACGGCGGGTGGTCAGGGGGCGACGAGGTCCTCGTCGGGGGCGGCCGGGGCGGCAGGGGTGCCGCCGCGCGGGCCGAGCAGGCGGGTCCGGCCGCCGGTGCGTCCGCGGTTGGCGAGGCTGCGGACGGCCCAGTCTCCGAGCAGCTGGACGACGGTGACGATGATCACCAGCTCCGCGACGATGATCCACATGAAGGCGGTCTCGAAGCGGAAGTAGCCGTAGTTGATGGCGAGGGTGCCGAGGCCGCCGCCGCCGACCACGCCGGCCATCGCGGAATAGCTGATCAGCGTGATGATCGTGGTGGTGACGGAGGCGACGAGGGCGGGCAGCGCCTCGGGCAGCAGCGTCTTGCGCACGATGGTCCAGGTGGAACCGCCCATGGCCTGGACGGCCTCGACCAGACCGCGGTCGACCTCGCGGACGGAGGTCTCGACCAGCCTGGCGAAGAAGGGGATCGCGCCGATGGTGAGCGGCACGGTCGCGGCCTCCCAGCCGATGGAGGTGCCGACCAGCCAGCGGGTGAAGGAGATCAGGGCGATCATCAGGATGATGAACGGCACCGAGCGGGCGACGTTCACGACGGCGCCGAGCACCTTGTTGACCGGCCGGTTCTGCAGCAGGCCGCCCTTGTCGGTGACGACGAGGAGGACGCCCAGCGGCAGCCCGAACAGGATGGTGCCGACGGTGGCGACGCCGACCATCTGAAGGGTCTCCCAGGTGGCGGGCCACATCAGTTCCTGCATCTGGTCCCAGGTCATGCCACCGCTCCGTTCGCCGCCTCGATCACGTCCACCTGCAGGCCCTGTTCGCGCAGGAAGCCGATGGGCACCACGTTGTCCGCGCGGCTGCCGGGCAGTTCGACCCGCATCCGGCCGACCATGCGGCCGGCGATGGTCTCGACGGCGGCGCCGAGGATGTTGATGTCGATCTGGTAGGTGCGGGCGAGCTGGGAGACGAAGGGCCGGGCGGAGGTGTCGCCCTGGAAGGTGATCTCCAGCACGGTGCTGCCGGGGTGGCCGGTGCCGAACTCGCTGAGCGGGAAGAGCTCGCGGGCGAGCTCGGAGCCGGGCTCGGCGAGCAGGTCGGTCAGTTCGCCGGACTCGACCACCTTGCCGCCGCGCATCAGGGCGGCGGAGTCGCAGACGGACTTGATGACGTCCATCTCGTGGGTGATCAGCAGGACGGTGAGGCCGAGCTGCCGGTTGAGGTCGCGCAGCAGCTTGAGGATGGAGCGGGTGGTCTCGGGGTCGAGCGCCGAGGTGGCCTCGTCGGAGAGCAGCACCTTGGGGTCTCCGGCGAGGGCGCGGGCGATGCCGACGCGCTGCTTCTGGCCGCCGGAGAGCTGACCGGGGTAGCTGCGGGCCTTGTCGGCGAGGCCGACCAGGTCGAGGAGTTCGGCGGCCTTGCGGCGGCGCTGGGTGCGGTCCAGGCCGATGATCTCCAGCGGGAGCTCGACGTTCTGCTGGACGGTGCGCGAGGCCAGCAGGTTGAAGTGCTGGAAGACCATGCCGATCCGGCGGCGGGCCTCGCGCAGCTCCTTGCCGGCCCGGTTCTCGCCGCCGGCGAGCGCGGTGAGCTCGACGCCGTCCACGGTGACCGTTCCGGAGCTGGGGCGTTCCAGCATGTTGACGCAGCGGATGAGGGTGGACTTGCCGGCGCCGCTGGTGCCGACGACTCCGTAGACCTCGCCCGGGCGCACGTGCAGGTCGACGCCGGCGAGGGCGGTCACCTCGCGGCCGCGGGAGCGATAGACCTTCGTGAGGTCCGTGGTGGTGATCACAGCTGCTTCCGTGGGTCGGGGGCGGACGGCGTGCGGACGCCGGACCGGGTTGCGGTCGGCGACATGGACGGCGTGACGCCAGGGGGATCCGGACCTGCCACCCCTTGATCGTCCCCGGTGGGCGGCCGGGCCGCGCGACGGCGTGGCCCTTACGAGTCATCAGGGACTGCCACCTGCCCGGGCGTGGGCAGGCGGATGGAGGGGACTGCTCTGCGGCAGGCAGGGCGCGCTCACTCAGGACGGGAGCGGCCGTTTCTCGCTTCGGGGCGCGAGGTGGGGGGCACCCCGGGCGGAGCCTGGGGGGCGGGAACGGTGGCCCTCAGCGGTGACACATTCGACGGCACATGGCACGCTCACCTGCCGGCAGGGTGCCGGTGGGGGTCCATTTCGTCGTCGCAGTCATGTGAGCCAGTAAATCAGATGGTCGGACCTGGTCCCAATTATTTGGATCAGCCGTCCGCAATGCGGACACCCATCGCTGTGACCAGCAGTGATATGGCCCGGCGCTGCCTCCGAAACGTCCGGATGGTGGCGGCGCCGGGCCGGGTGGTGCCGAGTGGGGCCCGGGGAGGGCTCAGGCGGTGGCGGCGAGCTCGACCGCGGCGGGCTTCTCCAGGTGGATCAGGCTGAGCCGGCCGTTGACCTGCTCGACGGTGGTCTGGCGGTAGCCCTGGCGGGCGTAGAGGCGCAGGTTGCCGAGGCTGCGGTGGCCGGTGAACAGGCGGTAGGCGGTCACCGGGCGGCCCTCCTCCGCGAGGCGGCGCTCCAGCGCCTCCAGCAGCCGGCCGCCGAGGCCGTGCCGCTGCATCCGGGGGTGGACGACCAGACGCCCTATCCGGGCGATGCCGTCGGGGCCGGTCCGGCCGCGGACGGTGCCGACCACCTCGTCGCCGAGGCGGGCGACCAGGAAGTGCTGTTCGGTCAGTTCGCCACGCAGGCTCTCCAGGGTCTGCGTCAGCGGCTCCAGGGTCCAGTCTCCGTACAGCTCGGCCTCGCTCTGGTAGCCGAGGTACTGGAGCTTGAGGATCTGCTCCGCGTCCTCGGCGTCCGCCGCCGAGATGATCACGCTCATGCCCATGTGCTGGGGCCTCCCCAATGTCGTGCCCGGCGCGCAAACGTGAGGGTGTCGCACCGGATGCCCTGCCGGAGATGTCCCGGCCGGGGATCCGCCCTGACCGGGGGTGGCGCACGAACGTACCGACCGCGGTGCCCGGGGGGCCCGCGACGCCGTGGCGCGTTCACGCTCAGTATCCGAGCGATTGCGCGGCCGTCAAGAGCTACGTTCGCCAGCGCTCTACCCGCGTGTCAGTTGCTCTCAACCTCCCGGCCGCCGGACGTGGTGAGGGTCACGTCCGGACGGAGGGCCGGGGGCGGACGGGGGAACGGGCCCGCGCGGGGCGGGGGATCCGTGCGGGAGGGGAACGGGTCCGCGCGGCGGGCGGGCGCAGGCGCAGGGCCGACACGCCGGGGTCACGCCCGGCGGCGGGGCGCAGGGCCCGGCCCGGGTCACGCCCGGCGGCGGACGGGTGGTCAGGCGTAGCGCTCGCCGTGGAGGAGGGCCCGGAGGCAGGCCAGGCAGCGGGAGCGGGTGGGGCCGATGGAGCCGCGGGGCATGCCGAGGCGTTCGGAGAGTTCGCGGTAGCTGGGTGGCGGGTCCTCGGCGAGGGCCGCGACCAGCTGGGGGCAGCGGCCGGGCAGGGCGGCCACCGCCTCGCGGACGAGGCGGCGCCGGAGCGCGGCGAACACCACGGCCTCGGCGGAGGGGACGGACGGAAGGTTGGCGCACATACCGTTCATGACCGGGCACGGGCGGGCCCGGTTACGGGCGGCCGGTCGCGTGCACGCGAAAGGGGCGCGGCGGCCGCCCCGCCACGCCCCTGCCGTCGGCTCCCGGGTGTCAGCCCTGGACCCACTCGGCCTGGCGCGCCAGGTCGGCCTTGACCTCGCCGAGCTGGACGGCGACCGCCGAGGGGGCGGTGCCGCCGCGTCCGCTGCGCGAGGCGATCGCGCCGTGGACGCTGAGCACCGAGCGCACCTCGGGCGTCAGGTGCCCGGAGATGGCGGCGAACTGCTCGTCGGTCAGGTCGCCCAGCTCGATGCCCTGCTGCTCGCAGACCTTGACGCAGGAGCCGGCCACCTCGTGCGCGCCCCGGAACGGCACACCCTGCTTGACCAGCCATTCGGCGATGTCGGTGGCGAGCGAGAAGCCGGCCGGGGCCAGCTCCTCCAGTCGCTCCCGGTGCACGGTGAGGGTGGCCATCATGCCGGTGAAGGCGGGGAGCAGCACCTCCAGCGTGTCGCAGGAGTCGAAGACGGGCTCCTTGTCCTCCTGGAGGTCCCGGTTGTAGGCGAGCGGAAGCGCCTTGAGGGTGGCGAGCAGGCCGGTGAGGTTGCCGATCAGGCGGCCGGACTTGCCGCGGGCCAGCTCGGCGATGTCCGGGTTCTTCTTCTGCGGCATGATCGAGGAGCCGGTGGAGAAGGCGTCGTGGAGCGTGATGAAGCCGAACTCCTTGGTGTTCCAGATGATCACCTCCTCGGCGATCCGGGAGAGGTTGATCCCGATCATCGCGGTGACGAAGGCGAACTCGGCGACGAAGTCGCGCGAGGCGGTGCCGTCGATGGAGTTGCCGACCGAGCCGCGTTCGAAGCCGAGGTCGGCGGCGACCGCCTGCGGGTCGAGGCCGAGCGAGGAGCCGGCCAGCGCGCCGGAGCCGTACGGGGAGACGGCGGTGCGGGTGTCCCACTGGCGCAGCCGCTCGGCGTCCCGGCCGAGGGCCTGCACGTGCGCGAGGACGTGGTGGGCGAAGAGCACGGGCTGGGCGTGCTGGAGGTGGGTGCGGCCCGGCATGGCGGTGTCCGGGTGCTCCTCGGCCAGGCCGACCAGGGCGCGCTGGAGGTCGAGGACCAGGCCGCCGATGATCTTCGCGTGGTCCCGGAGGTACATCCGGAAGAGCGTGGCGATCTGGTCGTTGCGCGAGCGGCCGGCCCGCAGCTTGCCGCCGAGTTCGGCGCCGAGGCGCTCCAGCAGGCCGCGCTCCAGCGCGGTGTGGACGTCCTCGTCGGCGACGGTGCCGGTGAAGGTGCCGGCCTCGACGTCGGCGAGGAGCCGGTCGAGCCCGGCCAGCATCGCGTCGAGTTCGGCGTCGCCGAGCAGGCCGGCCTTGTGCAGGACGCGGGCGTGGGCCTTGGAGCCGGCGATGTCGTACGGCGCGAGGCGCCAGTCGAAGTGCACGGAGGCGGAGAGCCTGGCCAGCGCCTCGGACGGGCCGTCGGCGAAGCGCGCGCCCCAGAGGCGCAGCTCAGGACCGTTACTGGCGGCGTTCTGGTCGGCAGGCATCGCTAGGGCTCCTTACACAGGACTACGGGAGGAGGGGGTGGGTCCCGCCGTGGGGGCGGCCGGACCCGGGAGGGCGGTTCAGGCGAGTACGACGCGCTCGGTCACGGCTCTCCCCTTCACAGCTGGGTGAACAGGTTTACGGTGATTGGCATAAGTATGCACTACACCGTATGAAACTCACAACCCCGGACGGGACGTGGGGAAGGACCGCCGGCGGGACCGGCCACCGGCCCGGTTCGGGCCCACCCGGGCCCGGAAGTACTGCGGAGCCCGGAGGTACGGCCGGACCCGAGAGGGCCGCCGGGTCCGGAACCGGCCGTGGGCCCGGATCACCGGGCCCACGGGAGCGGAACGTGCCTACTGCGCCTTGGCCTGGGCCAGTTGCATCAGGTGGTCGGCCAGGGCCTGGCCGCCGGCCGGATCCCGGCTGATCAGCAGGACGGTGTCGTCGCCGGCGATGGTCCCGATGATCTCGAAGACCTCGGCCTGGTCGATCGCGGAGGCCAGGAACTGGGCGGCGCCGGGCGGGGTGCGCAGCACGACGAGGTTGCCGGAGGCGGTGGCGGAGACCATGAGTTCACCGGCCAGCCGGGCCATCCGGCCCTCGCTGGCCGACTCACCCATCGGTGCGCGCGGCGTGCGGTCGCCGCCCTCGGCCGGGACGGCGTAGATGAGCGCGCCGTCCCGGTTGCGGATCTTCACCGCGCCCAGCTCGTCCAGGTCCCGGGAGAGGGTGGCCTGGGTGACCACCAGCCCGTCGTCGGCGAGCAGCTTGGCGAGCTGGCTCTGCGAGCGCACGGGCTGGCGGGTGAGCAGGTCCACGATCCGCCGGTGGCGCGCGGTCCGGGTCTGCGGGACCTGCGGCGACGGGCCGGCGGCGGGTTGGCCGGAGTTGGGTGCGGTCATGTGATTATTCTCCCGGACTACGCTCAGCTCGCATCGGCCGGGGCGTTCTCCCGCACCGTCCGGAGGATCTCCGGCAGGGCGGCCAGGAAGACGTCCGCCTCCTGCTCGGTGAGCACCAGCGGCGGCGCCAGCCGGACGGCGTCCGGGACGGCCGCGTTCACCAGGAAGCCGGCCTCCTGGGCGGCGGCCTGGACCTTGGCGGACACCGGTTCGGTGAGCACGATGCCGAGCAGCAGGCCGGCCCCGCGCACGTGCGAGACCAGCGGGTCGCCGATCGCCTCGATGCCCTCCCGCAGCCGCTCGCCGAGCTTGCGCACGTGCTCCAGCAGGCCTTCGGACTCGATGGTGTCGAGCACCGCGAGCGCTGCCGCCGCGACCACCGGGTTGCCGCCGAAGGTGGTGCCGTGCTGGCCCGGGGTGAGCAGCCCGGCGGCGTCCCCGAAGGCGAGGACCGCGCCGATCGGCAGGCCGCCGCCGAGCGCCTTGGCGAGGGTGACGACGTCCGGCTCGACGCCGTCGAAGGCCTGGTGGGCGTACCAGTGGCCGGTGCGGCCGATGCCGGTCTGGATCTCGTCCAGGATCAGCAGGGTGCCGGTGGCGCGGGTGATCTCGCGGGCGGCGGCCAGGTAGCCGTCGGGCAGCGGGACGGCGCCGTTCTCGCCCTGGACCGGCTCCAGGAAGACGGCGGCGGTCTCGGTGGTGACGGCCGCCCGCAGCGCCTCGATGTCGCCGAACGGGACGTGCGTGACGTCGCCGGGCAGCGGCAGGAACGGCGCCTGCTTGGCGGGCTGGCCGGTGAGCGCGAGGGCGCCCATGGTCCGGCCGTGGAAGCCGCCCTCGAGTGCCACGATGTGGGTGCGGCCGGTCCGCCGGCTGATCTTGAAGGCGGCCTCGTTGGCCTCGGCGCCGGAGTTGCAGAAGAAGACCCGGCCGCCCGCCCGGCCGTCCAGCTTCAGCAGCCGCTCGGCGAGGGCGATGGTCGGCTCGGCCATGAAGAGGTTGGAGACGTGGCCGAGGGTGCCGATCTGCCGGGTGACCGCCTCGACGACGGCCGGGTGGGCGGTGCCGAGGGCGTTGACGGCGATCCCGCCGAGCAGGTCGGTGTACTCCTTGCCGTCCGCGTCCCACAGCCTGGCGCCCTCGCCGCGGACCAGCGGGATCCGCGGGGTGCCGTAGTTGTCGGTGAACGCGTGCTGCCACCGGTCGGTGAGCTGTGCGCTGCTGATCGGCTGCGCCTCGTCGGTCGTCATGCCAGTCCCCCGGTCACGGTCGCTTCGTCGTCCGGCACGACCATCGTGCCGATGCCCTCGTCGGTGAAGATCTCCAGCAGCAGGCTGTGCTGCACCCGGCCGTCCAGGACGCGGGCGGTGCCCACGCCGGAGCGGACGGCGCGCAGGCAGCCCTCCATCTTGGGGAGCATGCCGCTGGCGAGCCCGGGCAGCAGCTCCTCCAGCTCGCTCGCGTTGAGCTGGCTGATCACGTCGTCGGACTCGGGCCAGTCCTTGTAGAGGCCCTCGACGTCGGTGAGGACGACGAGCATCTCGGCGCCGAGCGCGACCGCGAGGGCGGAGGCCGCGGTGTCGGCGTTGATGTTGTAGACGTGGCCGTCCGCGCCGCGGGCGATCGAGGAGATCACCGGGATGCGGCCGTCGGCGATGAGCGCCTTCACGGCGCCGGCCTCGATGTTGACGATGTCCCCAACCAGGCCGATGTCGACCTGCTCGCCGTCCACCACCGCGTACCGCTTGACCGCGGTCATGGTGTGCGCGTCCTCGCCGGTCATGCCGACGGCGAACGGGCCGTGGCCGTTGAGCAGCCCGACCAGCTCGCGCTGGACCTGGCCGGCCAGCACCATCCGGACCACGTCCATGGTCTCCGGGGTGGTGACCCGCAGACCGTTGGTGAAGGAGGACTCCAGGCCGAGCCTGTCCAACTGGGCGCTGATCTGCGGGCCGCCGCCGTGCACCACCACGGGGTGCAGGCCGGCGTAGCGCAGGAAGACCACGTCCTGGGCGAAGGCCGCCTTGAGGCTCTCGTCCACCATGGCGTTGCCGCCGAACTTGATCACGACGGTCTTGCCGTGGAAGCGCTCCAGCCAGGGCAGCGCCTCGATCAGCGTCATGGCCTTGGGCAACGCCGTGTTGTTGCGGGCCTGTTCGCCCTTGGGTGCGATCTGCACTGTTGTGGTCCCCGGCTCAGGTGTCAGGTGGAGTAGGCGCTGTTCTCGTGCACGTAGTCGGCGGTGAGGTCGTTGGTCCACAGGGTGGCGGCGGCCCCGCCGGCGTTCAGGCGGGCGGTGATCACGACCTCGCGGCCGGTCATGTCGACCAGGTCGCGGTCCTCGCCCACGCTGCCGTCCCGGCAGACCCAGACGCCGTTGATGGCGACGTCGAGGCGGTCCGGGTCGAAGGCGGCGGAGGTGGTGCCGATCGCGGCCAGGACGCGGCCCCAGTTCGGGTCCTCGCCGTGGAGGGCGCACTTGAGCAGGTTGTTGCGGCCGATCACGCGGGCGACGTCGACGGCCTCCTCCTCGCTGGCGGCCGCGGTCACGTCGATCCGGATGTCCTTGCTCGCTCCCTCGGCGTCGCCGATCAGCTGGCGGGCGAGGTCGGCGCAGACGGTGCGGACGGCCTCGTCGAACTCGGCCTGCCCGGGGGTGACGCCGGAGGCGCCGGAGGCGAGCAGCAGCACGGTGTCGTTGGTCGACATGCAGCCGTCGGAGTCGATCCGGTCGAAGGTGGTGCGGGTGGCCCCGCGCAGCGAGGCGTCCAGGGCGGCGGCGTCGAGGTCGGCGTCGGTGGTGAGGACGACCAGCATGGTGGCCAGGCCCGGGGCGAGCATGCCGGCGCCCTTGGCCATGCCGCCGACCGTCCAGCCGTCCTTCGTCACCTGGGCGGTCTTGTGGACGGTGTCGGTGGTCTTGATGGCGATCGCGGCGGCCTCGCCGCCGGTCGCGCTGAGCTCCTGGGCGGCGAGGGCGACGCCGGGCAGCAGGATGTCCATCGGGAGGCGGACGCCGATCAGGCCGGTGGAGGCGACGGCGACCTCGCCGGCGTTCACCTTCAGCTCCTCGGCGGCCTTCTCCGCGGTGGCGTGGGTGTCCTGGAAGCCGAGCGGGCCGGTACAGGCGTTGGCGCCACCGGAGTTGAGGACGACCGCGGAGAGCACGCCGCCCTTGAGGACCTGCTCGGACCAGAGCACGGGGGCGGCCTTGACCCGGTTGGCGGTGAAGACGCCGGCCGCGGCGAGCGAGGGGCCGTCGTTGACGACCAGGGCGAGGTCCGGGGTGCCGGAGGCCTTGATGCCGGCGGTGACGCCGGCGGCGCGGAAGCCCTTGGCGGCGGTCACGCCGACGTTGACGTTCTCGGTCACGGTGCGACTCCGTTCAGGGGGAGGCCGAGCTCCTCGGGAAGGCCGAGGGCGATGTTCATGCTCTGCACCGCGCCGCCGGCGGTGCCCTTGACCAGGTTGTCGATCGCGCTGATCGCGATGATCCGCCCGGCGGTCTCGTCCAGGGCGACCTGGACCAGGGCGGCGTTCGAGCCGTAGACGCTGCTGGTCTGCGGCCACTGGCCCTCGGGCAGCAGGCGGACGAAGGGCTCGCCGGCGAACGCCTCGGCGTAGGCGGCGCGCAGGCTCTCGCCCGTCACACCGGGCTTCGCCTTGGCGGAGCAGGTGGCGAGGATGCCGCGCGGCATCGGCACGAGGGTCGGGGTGAAGGAGACGGTGACCGGCTCGCCCGCGACCGGCGTCAGGTTCTGCGACATCTCCGGGGTGTGCCGGTGGACGCCGCCCACGCCGTAGGCGCTGACGTTGCCCATGACCTCGCTGCCGAGCAGGTGCGTCTTGGCCGCCTTGCCGGCGCCGGAGGTGCCCGAGGCGGCGACGATCACGGCCTCGGCCTCGGCGAGCTTCGCCGCGTACGCCGGGAAGAGCGCCAGCGAGACGGCGGTCGGGTAGCAGCCGGGCACGGCGATCCGGTTGCTGCCCTTGAGCGCGGCGCGGTGGCCGGGCAGCTCGGGCAGGCCGTACGGCCAGGTGCCGGCGTGCGCGGAACCGTAGAACTGCTCCCAGTCGGCCGCGGCCCTGAGCCGGAAGTCGGCTCCGCAGTCGACGACCAGCACGTTGCCGCCGAGCGCCTCGGCGACCGCGGCGGACTGGCCGTGCGGCAGCGCCAGGAACACCACGTCGTGGTCGGCCAGCACCTCGGGGGTGGTGGGCTCCAGGACCCGGTCGGCGAGCGGCAGCAGGTGCGGCTGCAGCGCGCCCAGCCTGGCGCCCGCGTTCGAGCCGCCCGTCAGCGCCCCGATCTCCACCTCCGGGTGGCCGAGCAGCAGGCGCAGCACCTCACCGCCCGCGTATCCGCTCGCGCCGGCGACGGCGACTCGCAATGCCATGGCGTTCCCTCCTTCGTCGTGGCATGAATATACGCAGTACGGAACATTCATGCAAGGAGCATCCGGCGAACCCACCCGGGGCGGTGTGACGGGGCGCTTCGGTCGGCCGATGAGCGGCCGACCGGGCGACTTGAGCGCGTGGCATCGGCCCGGTCGGCGCGCCGACGGCGTCCGAGGACCCGATTCGCCCCGGCGCAGCCGCCGCCCCCGCCGGCCAGAGGCTCGTCCCGCCGGCCGAAGCGCTCGGCCACGGCGCGTTCGAGCGTCCGGGTCTCGCGCCCGGGGAGTTTCGGCATCGATCGGCCGATTTGTGATCACGGTTCGGCGACCTTCCGTCCACCGAGGCTCCGATCACGCCTCCTGACGTTCGAGCAGCGCTAGGTTTCGGAGGCAAACACTCTTGATCATCACGGGGGATTCACCATTTCCATTCAGTCCGCCGAGCTGCCCCACGGCGCCGCGCCCACCGAGCCCGTCTCCGCCGCCACAGCCCCGGACCTGCCCGTCCACGGCGAGGGACAACTCAGCTGCCGCCAGTGCGGCTCCGTCCCCGCCGTGAATGCGACCTTCCGCGGGCACCTGGGCCTCATCGTGATCTTGAAGTACCTGAAGCGCCGGGGACCGTACTGTCGCAACTGCGGCATCGCCACGCACCGCGACATGACCTCCGACAGCCTCTGGCAGGGCTGGTGGGGCATACCCTCGATGATCGTCAACCCCATCGTCATGCTGATCAACATCCCGCAGCGCCTGAAGGTCAACAAGCTGCCGGAGCCGCTGCCCGGGGCGCCCCGCCCGCCGATGAACCCGGGCAAGCCGGTGTACCTGCGGCCCGCGATCTTCGGTGCGCTCATCCCGGTGATCCTGGTCTCGCTGATCGTCCTCGTGGAGAAGGGCGACCCCGAGTTCGCCAAGGCCGGCGACTGCATCCACAACAACCACTCGATCGTCGTGCCCGGTGCCGTCGACAGCAACCCCGACGTCGCAGTGGTCCCCTGCTCCGACCCGAGGGCCGAGGCCCGCGTCGTGGGCCGCGAGGACGACACCAACGACGGCGAGAGCGTGTGCCGGAAGTCCTTCCCCGACGCCGACGGCTACTTCACCTACAAGCGGGGCAGCGACAAGTACACCCTCTGCCTGAAGAGCCTGAAGCAGAAGCCGGGCACGGTCTTCGCCCCGTAGTGAGGCACCGGCCGGGCCGTTCGTCCCGTGGCGAGGCACCGGCCGGGCCGTTCTCCCTGTGCTGCAGAGTCGCCGGCCGAAGCGCCCGGCCACCTGCGGGTACCGGCCCGGTCGGCGCTCAGCGCTTGACGGCTCGCAGGACGACGAACTTGGGGTTGCCGGCGACGAGTTCGCAGTTGCCGAAGAGCCGGCGGAGCTTGACGTGGTAGCCGAGATGGCGGTTGCCGACGACCCAGAGTTCGCCGCCGGGGCGCAGGGCGCGGCGGGCGCCGGTGAACATGCGCCAGGCGGTGGCGTCGGTCGTGGCCTGGTGCGAGTGGAACGGCGGGTTGTTGAGGACGAGGTCGACCGAGCCGGGCGGGACGGCCTCGGTGGCGAGGGCGTCGGCGGTGAGGAACGCGGCGGGTGCGTCCGGGCCGAGGTTGGTTCGGAACGTGGCCTCGGCCGAGGCCACGGCCTGGTGCGACTCGTCCACGAAGACCAGTTCGGCGCCGGGGCTCGCCAGCGCCGCGGCGGTGCCGACCACGCCGTTGCCGCAGCCGAGGTCGACGACCCGGGCGCCGGGGGCGGCGGCGGGGAGGTGGCCGAGGAAGAAGCGGGTGCCGATGTCGAGCCGCTCGGCGCAGAAGGTGCCGGCGTGGTTGACCACGGTGCGGCCGGCCGCCGGGCCGATGTCGCCGGGCAGCGCGTAGGAGTGCGGCCACGGGTTGGGCCCGGGGTCGAGCGCCGGGTCGGGGGTGCAGAAGACCAGCCGGGCCTTGCGGACGGCCAGCGAGGTGCGGGTCGGGCCGAGGATGCGCTCGAAGAGCTGGAGCGTGGAGGTGTGGATCTCGGTGACCATGCCGGTGCCGACCACCACCGTGCCGGGGTGGACGGCCGGGGCCAGGCGGTGCAGCTGGTCCTCCAGCAGCGCGAGGCTCTTCGGGACGCGGACCAGCAGGACGTCGATGCGCCCGGGCGGGGTGTCGCGGGTGGTGAGCAGCCGGGCGGCACCGGGGGCGGCACCGGCCCGGGCGAGGTTGGCCAGGGTGGCCTGCCGGCCGAGGTGCGAGTCGCTGATCTGGACCGGGGCGTGGGCGGCGAGCGCCGTCGTCAGGGCGCCCCAGCGGTCGCCGAGGAGGACGACGGTGCGGCCGGTGAGCTCGGTGGCCCCGCCCTGCGCGCTGTCGGCCTCGCCGGCGAGGTGGCGCAGCAGGTACTCGTCGGCGGCGTCCCAGGCGCGCAGCCGCTCGCGCGGGTCCTCCGGGTAGCGGGTGAGGTCGAAGGTACCCCACGGGGTGGTGAAGGGGGTGGCGGCGGCAGGCGTGCTGAGGCGGTTCATCGTGGTCTCAGGCTAGCCGACCGCCGGGCGCGGGCCGCCCGGGCAGCCGATACTGGAGGGGCCCGACCGGAAGGGTCTGACCGGAAGGGGACTTGGGCATGGACTGGAAGCTCGAAGTGGTGGTGGTCCCGGTGTCCGACGTGGACCGGGCCAAGGTCTTCTACGAGGAGCAGGCCGGCTTCACCGTCGACCACGACACCCGGATCCGGGACGGCGTGCGGGTGGTCCAGCTGACGCCGCCGGGCTCGGGCTGCTCGATCGTGCTGGGCACCGGCGTGACGGACGCGCCGCCGGGCTCCCTGAAGGGACTCCAGCTGGTGGTGACGGACATCGACCGGGCGCACGGCCAGCTGGTCGCGCGCGGGGTGGAGGTGAGCCCGGTCCAGCACTTCGAGGCCGGCGCCCGGGTGGACGGGCACGGCGGGGAGTGGAACTCGTTCGTCTTCTTCAGCGATCCGGACGGCAACGGCTGGGCGGTCCAGGAGTCACCGCCCGCCTAGCCCGGGCCGCGGGCGGCCGGCACGACGCGGCCGCACGCCGGCGCTGGTGTGCGGCCGGCGGGCGGCTTCGTCGGCAGTGGGCCCGGTAGGTCCGGGGCTCGGTGGCTCCGGAACGGCTCGGTAGGCTCGGAGGATGGTCGAAGACGAGGGAAGCGTCCGGGTGGACAGCTGGATCTGGTCCGTGCGGCTCACCAAGACGCGGGCGCTGGCGGCGGCCGCGTGCCGGGCCGGGCACGTGAAGGTGAACGGGGAGCGGGCCAAGCCCGCGCAGGCGTTGAAGCCCGGGGACGAGGTCCGGGTGCGCCAGGAGGGGTACGAGCGGGTCGTCGTGGTGACGAAGCTGGTCCGCAAGCGGGTCGGGGCGGGTGTCGCGGCCGAGTGCCTGGTGGACAACAGCCCGCCGCGGCCGCCTCGCGAGCACCTCGCGGCGGCCGGCGAGCGGGACCGGGGCGCCGGGCGGCCCACCAAGCGGGACCGGCGCGAGCTGGACGACCTGCGGCGGCGGTAGCGGGCACCCGGTCGTGGACCCGCCGGCCGGGCGCCGGCTGCCGGCCGGGGAAGTCCGGCTGCTCCCGGGGGAGTTCGGCCAGGCCACGACGCAGATCGAGCCGACGGGCAGGCTCTCGGAGCAGCCGACGAAGGACCCTCGGATCTCGCCCAGGGGTTCATGTCGCGGAATCCGACGCCGGTCCGCGCGGGGGTGCCACGTCACTGTCCGCCGCAGCGCCCCCGCTACCGGACCGGACGGGCGGCCTGGAGGGCGAGCCGGCGCGGGGCGTCCTCGCCGATCCGGGCGAGCAGGTCGTCCAGCTCCAGGAAGACCTCCCAGGGCTCACGGCGGCCGGCGGTCGCGAGCCGGTCGACCACCCGGTCCTCCAGGTCCCGCACCCGGCTGTTCTTCCACGCCTTGTCGGCCAGGCTCACCAGCAGGTCCTCGACGGTGGTGCCCTGCTCGCCCCAGCGTGCGTGGGTGCGGGCGAAGCGGGCCAGCCGCTCGGGAACGCCGTGGGCGAGCAGCAGCTCGTACCCGGCGGGTTCGTGGGCGCAGCCGGGCCCGGAGAGCTCCTCACGGTGGACGGCCTTGCCGATGTCGTGGGTGGCGGCGCCGAACAGCACTGCCTCACGGTCCAGCGCGAGACCGGGGCAGGCGGCGGCGCACCAGTCGGCGAGGGTCTCCGCGACCTCGTGGACCAGGCCGAGGTGGGCTGCCAGCCGGGGTGGCGCGCCGACGGCCTCCAGCAGGCGGGCGGCGGCCGCGGGCAGCGGCGGGATGTCGGTCACGGGCGCAGGGTAACCCGGGCGGGTGAAGACTTGTCGACTGACGGATTGTCAGTGGGGGGAGTTAGTGTCCGGGTGGATGGGGACGCGAGTCGGCCCCGGCGCCTGGAGGGGAGGCGCCGGGGCCGGCCCACGGACAGGAGACGCACGCTCACCAGGCGCACGGCCCAACAGCCGTACGACTCACCGGGCGTACGGCCGACGACGCCCGACCCAACGGCGCACGGCTCGACGGCCCACGACGCGACGCGGTACCGCTCAGCGCTTGAACGCGACACCCGCGTACGCCGAGACGTCCTGCCAGCCCTCCGGCAGCTCGCCGGTCGGGACGTGCCCGGCCTCGGGGCGCCAGAGCGGGAGCTGGACGAGGCCGGGGCCGGCGAACTCGAAGTCCCCGAAGAACGGTTCGACGCCGGCGCGCGGGCGCAGCACCAGCGGGGCGCTGGCGCTCTTGTATATCCGGGCGCCCTCGGCGGCGCTCTCCCGGGAGGCGAAGTCGGGGCTGCCGTGCGACAGGATCAGCATGCTGCCGGGGGCGAGCACGTCGCGCAGGGTGCGGACGATCGCCTCGGCGCCGTCCTCGTCGCGGATGAAGTGCAGGACGGCGACGAGCATCAGGGCCACCGGCTCGCCGAGGTCGACGGCGGCGTGCAGGCCGGGGTGGTCGAGGATCGTGGCGGGTTCGCGCAGGTCGGCCTCGATCACCGAGGTGGGGCCGGCCGGGTGGTTCGCCAGCAGGGCGCGGGCGTGGGTGGCGACGATCGGGTCGTTGTCGACGTACACCACGCGGGCGTCGGGGGCGAACCTCTGGGCGACCTCGCTGGTGGAGCCGACGGCGGGGATGCCGGTGCCGATGTCGAGGAACTGGCGGATGCCCTGGCCGGCCGCGAACTCGACGGCGCGGCCGAGGAATTCGCGGTTGGTGCGGGCCAGCAGCGGCAGCGCCGGGTAGGCGGCGATGGCGGCCTCGGCGGCCTTGCGGTCGGCCTCGAAGTTGTCCTTGCCGCCGAGGTAGTAGTCGTACATCCGGGCGGTGTGCGGAATGCCCGTGTCCAGCTCGGTCGGCGGCTGCCAGTCGTCGGCCCGTGCCCAGTCCCAGTCGGTGCCGACGCCCGTGCCGGTCGTCGCCGCAGCGGTGTCCTCGTCCATCGTGTTCCGCCCCCTATGCCTGACTGCCGGAATGCCTGCCCGCCGCGGTGCGTGTACCACCACGCCGTGCGCCGTGATCGTATCCGACGACTCGCCGTGGAAACAGCGTGAGTTCAGGTTTCCGCAGGCCCCTGCGGGTGGTGTGCGCGCACGTCGACGGCGGTTCGGGTGCGGCGTCGAATCGCCCCGGCGATGTGCCGTCCCTATGCTGGCTGCCGATGACTGCCAACCGGATGACCGCCGACCGCCGCACCGTCCTGCGCGCCGCCGCCCGACTGGCCGCCCTCGCCGCCGGAAGTGCGCTGCTCACCGCCTGCGGCAGCACCGGCCCGCGCCGGGCCGACCCGGGGGCGCTCGCCGTCCACCCCGGGACCGTCCACCCGGGCGGCGAGGACCCGGCCGCCGTGGACCCGGCCTGGGCGGGCGGCGAGGGCCCGGCCTCCCCCGCCCCGGCCGCAAGCGCCACCGCCACGCCCTCCCCCGACCCGGCGGCGGCCCCGGCGGCGGCCAGCGCGCCGCCGGCCCCGCCGGTGCTGCCGCCGCTCGCCCCCGGTACCCCGGCCGAGGTCGCCTACGGGCCGCGCACGGGCAAGAACGTCGCCCTGACCTTCCACGGCAGCGGCGACCCGAAGCTGGCCACCGCCCTGCTGGAGATCGCCGAGCAGCGCGGCGCCAAGCTGACCGTGATGGCCGTCGGCAGCTGGCTCGACCAGCAGCCGCAGATGGCCCGGCGCGTCCTGGACGGCGGCCACGAGCTGGGCAACCACACCCAGAACCACCAGAACATCTCCGCCATGACCCCCGACCAGGCGCGGGCCGAGATCGCCCAGTGCGCGGAGCGGCTCCAGCGGCTCACCGGCTCGATCGGCCGCTGGTTCCGCCCGTCCGCCGCCCAGTACGCCACTCCGATGGTCCGCGAGCAGGCCCGGGCGGTCGGCTACGAGCACGTGCTCTCCTTCGACGTCGACCCGCGCGACTACAACGACCCGAGCGCCGCCGAGCTGCAGCGCCGGGTGCTCGGCTCGGTCAAGGGCGGCTCGGTGGTCGCCCTGCACATGGGCCACCAGTGCACGGTGGACGCGCTGCCGGGCATCCTGGACGGACTCGCCAAGGCCGGGCTGAAGCCGGTCACCGCCAGCCAGCTCTGCGCCTGACGCCCCGCACCCACGCGACGCCCCCCAGCCACGCGGCGGCCCGTGCGATGCTGCGGGCATGCGCTACATCATCATCGGGGCGGGTGCGGTGGGCGGCACGATCGGTGCCCGGCTGCACGAGGGCGGACACGACGTGGTCCTGGTGGCGCGCGGCGCCCATCTGGCGGCACTGCGCGAGGACGGGCTGCGGTTCGGGACGCCGGAGGGCTTCCGCACCCTGCGGATCCCGGTCGCGGCCGGGCCCGGGGACGTCGAACTGCGCCCGGACGACGTGCTGCTGCTCGCCGTCAAGACCCAGGACACCCCCGCCGCGCTGGCCGCGTGGGCGCCGCACCCGGTGGCCGGCGGCGGCACGGCGGGCGAACGGCTGCCGTTGGTCTGCGCGCAGAACGGCGTGGAGAACGAGCGGCTCGCGCTGCGGCTCTTCCGGCAGGTGCTGGCGATGTGCGTCTGGCTGCCGTCCGGCCACCTGGAGCCGGGTGTGGTCACCGCCGCCGGGACGCCGCTGAGCGGGGTGCTGCGCCTCGGCGGGTACCCCCGCGGCGACGGCGGCGAGCGGGCCGCGGCCATCGCCGCCGACCTGGCGAAGTCCTGCTTCAGCGCGCCGGTCGACCCCGAGGTGATGCGCTGGAAGTACGCCAAGCTGCTCGGCAATGCCGGCAACGCGCTGGACGCGGTGGCCGGCTCGCGCGAGGGCGAACCGCTCAGCGGCCTCCAGCAGCGGGTGATGGCGGAGGGCGCGGCCGTGCTGGCCGCCGCCGGCATCGCGCACCACGACCCTGCCGAGCAGGCCCGGCTGGTCGGGGAGCTGCTGGAGCTGGAGCCGGTTCCGGGGGCCGAGCGCGGTGGCAGCTCGTCCTGGCAGAGCCTGGCGCGCGGCACCGGCTCGATCGAGGCGGACCACCTCAACGGCGAGATCGTGCTGCTTGGCCGGCTGCACGGGGTGCCGACCCCGCTCAACGAGGCGCTGCAACGGCTCGCCAACGCGTTCGCCCGCACCGGGCGCCGGCCGGGCTCGCTCACCGCGGAGGAACTGGCGGCCCTGCTGGAGCTCCAGGTCTTCTGACCTGCGCGGCGGGCGCCCGGGGAGGCTCAGCCCATCGGGTCATCGGGCCCGTACGTGCGCAGCCGCAGGGTGCGGGCGTCGGAAGCGCGGATCTCCTCGGCGCGGCTGACCAGTTCCTCCAGGTTGTCCCGCCCGGCGTGGATGAAGCGGCCGTGCAGGGCGTCGAAGCGGCCGCGGGCGGCGTCCACGGTGACCGCGACCATGTACGGGATGGAGCCCCAGGTCTTCATGGACTGGAACATCGGCATGCCGGCGGTCATGTCGGTGGCGACCGCGCCGGGGCTGATGTCGAGCACCACCACCTGGTGCTCGGCGAGCGAGTCGGCCATGTTGTCGGAGAGCTGGAGCAGCGCGCCCTTGGACGTGGCGTACGCGGTGTAGTGGCCGTCGGGGCGCAGCGCGAAGCCGGAGTTGAGGTTGACGACCCGGCCCCGGCGGCGTTCGACCATGCCGGGCAGGACGCAGCGCAGCAGGTTGTAGGGGCCGCGCAGGTTGGTCTCGATCACCTGCCACCACTGGTTGGAGTCGGTCTCCCAGAGCGGGACCTCGGCCCGGTCGACCTGGCCGGCGTTGTTGACCAGCAGGTCGATCGGGCCGAGGTCGCGCTCGACGACCCGGACGGCCTCGCGGACCGAGCCGGGCCGGGTGACGTCCGCGGTGACGGCGACGCCGCGGGCGCCGTGCCGGGCGCACTCCTTGAGGGTGTCGGTGAGGGTCTCGTGCGTGCGGCCGACCAGGCCGACGGCCATGCCCTCGGCGGCGAGGCCGACGGCGATCTCGCGGCCGATGCCCCGGCCGGCTCCGGTGACGAGGGCGACCTGTCCTGTGAGTGATCCCGTTGCCATCCCCGACTCCCTTCGCCTGCCACCGGTCCCCCTGACACCAGCCTTCGCCCGCCGCGGCCGTCCCGCATTCTGTCCGGCTCCCGGGTGTGCCCGGCCCCGGGCGCACGGGTTCCGTCCGCCGGGTCACCCGTCCGGCGCAGCCGCCCGGCAGGCCGGCCCAGCCGGGGAGGGGATGACCTACTCGCCGGTACGGAGTAGTAACGTCGTCGGGGCGGTGCACTGGTGCACGCATTCCGGTGCGCCCTCCCGCTGAACAGCAGTTTGCTGGGCCACCTGTCGCCGGGGCCGCACCCCCGGCACAACCGAAGGGCAACTGAGTGAGTGACATCGCGCGCGTCGGAGTGATCGGCTGCGGCCTGATGGGGTCGGGCATCGCGGAGGTGTTCGCCCGGGCGGGGCTGGACGTCCTGGTGTCGGAGGCGAGCGGGGAGGCCCTGGAGTTCGGCCGTACCCGGCTGACCAACTCCCTGGAGACGGCCGTCAAGCGGGGCAAGCTGACCACCGAGCAGCGCGATGACGCGCTGGCCCGGCTGGCCTTCACCACCGACCTCGCCGACTTCGCCGACCGTGACCTGGTGGTCGAGGCGGTCGCCGAGCGCGAGGACATCAAGGTCCAGATCTTCCAGACGCTGGACCAGGTGGTCGAGCGCCGGGACGCCATCCTCGCCTCCAACACCTCGTCGATCCCGATCGTGAAGCTGGCCGCCGCGACCTCGCGCCCGGAGCAGGTGATCGGCTTGCACTTCTTCAACCCGGCGCCGGTGCAGAAGCTGGTCGAGGTGATCCCCACCCTGACCACCTCGGCCGCGACCACCGAGCGGGTGGAGACCTTCGCCACCCAGGTGCTCGCCAAGGAGCCGATCCGCGCCCGTGACCGGGCCGGCTTCGTGGTGAACGCGCTGCTGGTGCCGTACCTGCTCTCCGCGGTGCGGATGTTCGAGTCGGGCGTGGCGACCGCCTCCGACATCGACAAGGGCATGGAGGCCGGCTGCGCCCACCCGATGGGCCCGCTGCGGCTGTGCGACCTGATCGGCCTGGACACGATCGTCTCGATCGCCGAGTCGATGTACGACGAGTACAAGGAGCCCCTGTACGCGGCTCCCCCGCTGCTGTCCCGGATGGTCGACGCGGGCCTGCTGGGCCGCAAGTCCGGCCGCGGCTTCTACGACTACACCGCCGGCGCCTGACCGGCGCGCCGCAGGGGCGGGGAGGCTCGGGCCTCCCCGCCCCTGCGGCATGCTCGGGCGTCAGCTGTTGATGCTGTAACTGTCGCCGTAGACCTTCCACTTGAGCGGCGGGTTCAGGTCGAAGTTCTTGGCGTTGAGGAAGACCAGCTGCTCGGTGTCGACGCGGCTGGTGTCGGAGTGCGCCTCCTCGGTCTTCATCGCGGCGCGGCGGGCGTCCAGGAAGGCCTTGAGGTAGGTGGCCTCGTCGCCGCCCTGGGCGGGGGTCTTGGCCTTCTTCATCGCGGTCTTGCGGATGCCGCCGAAGCTGGTCGAGTCGGTGCCGGGGCCGTGCATGACGATGGCGTCGTAGTACATGAACTGGCCGAGTGCGCGCAGGCCGTCGGACTTGGCCTGGTTGACGGCGGGGTTGAAGTAGACGCGGTCGCGCTCGTCGTTCTGGGCCTGCTGGAAGACGGTGTCCTTGGCGGCGGTGGCCCAGTCGCGCTCGAAGGCGGAGCCGAGGCCGGCGTGCGACTCGGTGCCGTTGACCTTGCGCAGCGCCGGGAGGTACTTGGCGAGGACGTTGCCGGGCTTGAGGGAGGTGTAGTGCTCGACCAGGTCGAGCATGTCGCCGGTGCCGGAACAGAATCCGATGATGCCGGCGGTGTAGCCGCGGCCGTCCTTGATGTCCTCGATGTACTTGTACTGCGACTTCCAGTCCAGCGAGGAGTTCTCGGCGCTGGACACCAGCTGCATCGCGATGTCCTTCTTGTGCGGGTCGTCCAGGCCGGCGGCCTTGGCCTGGACGACGGCCGCGGCCGGGGCCGCCGCGTGGGCGGCGCCGGCGGCCGCGACGGTGGCGGGCGCGGCCACCAGCAGGGCGGCGAGGGCTATGCGTACGGTGCGGTGCTGACGGTGCATCTGACGCTCCGTGTCCGTGGGGGCGGGCAGGGGGTACCCGCCGCAAGGGCATTAGGAAACTTTCCTAACTAAGAAATAGCGTTCACGGACCCGGGGCCGCAAGGGCTTTGACGGAAACTCTTCAAACCCCGAGGTCAGAGCGCACGACGTCGGACCGCCCGCCGTCAGAGCGCCCCACGTCACGCCGCCCCACGTCAGAGCGCCCGGCGCCGCACCCACCAGACCGCGGCGGCGCAGACCGCCACCGCCAGCGCCGTCATCCATCCGCACTCGATCAGCTGGAACGCCCAGTAGCGGTCGTCCGGCTGGTAGATCTCGTGGACGGCGTAGCCGCCGTCGCGCATCAGCTTCTCCCCGTCGTAGAAGCCGTTGCCGAGGTTGTAGAAGTCGCGCATGGGGATCCGGTCCCCCGACGGCTCGGTGAACCACGTACTCGCCGCCCAGCGGTGGTCGACGGCGGGCTGCACCAGGGTGTGGACGGTGTCCTCCAGCGGCGTCCGGTAGTGGAACCGCGCGGACTGGGCGACCAGGGTGGTCGCGACCGAGGCGCCGACGCCGATCCCGACCGCGACCACCGTGCGCCGCAGCACCGCGCCCGCGAGCGCCGAGACCGCGAGGACCAGCACCACCCGGCCGGCCAGGGCGAGCGGCGCGCCCACGAACAGCAACGGGGAGAACCGGCCCGTCTCCTCGGCCAGCGGCGCGCTCCACCAGTCGAACGCCAGGCCCAGCAGCGCCGCCCCCGCCGCCGAGACCACGCCCGCGAGGGCCAGCCCGGTCGCCGTCCAGCGGGCGCGCCCGGCCCCCTGGGTCCAGGCGTAGCGGTAGGTGCCGTGCTCGAACTCCCGCGCCAGCAACGGCCCGCCGACGAACGCGCCGACCGAGCCGCCGAGGAAGTAGAGGAGGTTGGCACCGACCGTCAGCCGGGTGCCGTACTCGCGCAGGAAGACCTTCCACAGCTCGTTGCACGACTGGGTGCTCCGGTCGCAGCCCGCCGCCCCGGACCGGTCGAACGCCGCGCGCAGGAACCAGCCGTCGGCCAGCAGCAGCACGACGCCGACGGCGAGCACCCCGAGCACGGTGAGCAGCGCGGTGCGGTGGCGCAGCCAGGCCGCGGACAGGACACCGCCCCGGGGAAGGCCGGTGGTGACGGCGGCGACGGCGGTGATCGTGCTCACGACTGCAGGACCCTCTCGTTCGTACGGACGGCCCCGCGCGGGCCGGGCAGGGCGGAGGCGGCCGGCTCGCGCAGGTAGGCGAGGACCAACTCCTCCAGGCCGACGCGCTGTTGGCGCCAGCCGCCGGCCACCGGGGCGTCGACGCCGCCGGTGCGGACCAGCAGGTGGGACTGCGCGCCGGCCCGGCGGTCGCGTACCACCGGCACCGTCGCGGCGACCCCGTCGGCCTCGGCGGTGGGGCCGGTGAGCATCCGGTGGCCGCCCACCAGCTCGTCCACCTCCCCGGCGACCTGGACCCGGCCGCCGCCGAGCACCACCAGGTAGTCGCAGCTCTGCTCCAGTTCGGCGATGGCGTGCGAGGAGAACAGCACCGAGAGGCCGTCGTCGGCGACGGCGGTCAGCAGGACGGCCATGAAGTCGTGCCGGGCGAGCGGGTCGAGGGCGGCCAGGGGCTCGTCCAGGAGCAGCAGTTCGGGCCGCTTGGCCAGGGCGAGGGCGAGCGAGACCTGGGCCTGCTGGCCGCCGGAGAGCCGCCCGTAGCGGCGGTCGAGCGGGATGCCGAGGCCGTCCAGGTGGGTACGGGCGCGGGCGTCGTCCCAGCGGCGGTTGAGGCCGCGGCCCATCCGCAGCAGGTCGCGGACGGCCAGGCCCGGGTAGAGCGCGGCGTTCTGGGCGACGAAGCCGATCCGGTCCAACGCGCCGGGCGAGCCGGGGAGTTCGCCGCCGAGCACGCTCAGGGCGCCCTCGGTGGGGGCGGTCAGGCCGGCGGCCAGGTTGAGCAGGGTCGTCTTGCCGGCGCCGTTCGGGCCGACCAGGGCGACCACGTGCCCGGCCGGGACGGCGAGATGGCAGTCCCGCAGGGCCCAGGAGCGGCGGTAGCGCTTGCCCAGCCCGCCGCAGTCGATCACCGTGTCCGACGCCATCACGCCACCACCCCGTCGTTCCCGTTCCCCCCGTTGTCACCGCTGCGCAGGTCGCGCAGGGCGTCCTCGAACACCGCGGCCATCCCCTCCTCGTCCAGCCCGGCCGCCCGCGCGGTGCGCAGCCAGTCGAGCAGCCCCCGTCGCAGCGCGGCCCGTTCGCGCAGCGGCACGACGCCGGCGGGCAGCCCGCGGACGAAGGTGCCCTGGCCGCGCCGGCCGGCGGCGAGCCCCCGGTGTTCCAGCTCGCGGTACGCCTTGAGCACGGTGTTGGGGTTGATCGCCAGCCCCGCCACCGCCTCGCGGACCCGGGGCAGCCGGTCGCCCTCGGCCAGCCAGCCCATCCGCAGCGCCTGTTCGACCTGCTGCACCAGTTGCAGGTAGGTCGGGACGCCGGAGGCCGGGTCCAGGCGGAACTCGATCGGGGAGGGCTGGTCCCCCGGTTCTGGTTTATCTACTTCCATAGTTAATGAGTTAAGGAAGGATCCGACGCTCCGTCAACCCAAGACATGGCAAAGGGCCCTGCCGGATCCAGGATCCGGCAGGGCCCTCGGGCACTACGCGTCAGGCGCCGCGCAGCACCGCACCCGTCCGGGCGACGGCCTCGGCGACGGCCGCCTCGCGGGCGGCGGTGGCCTCGTCCGCGGTCAGCGTGCGGTCGGTGGCGCGGAAGCGCAGCGCGTACGCCAGCGACTTCTTGCCCTCGCCGACCTGCTCACCGGTGAACACGTCGAACAGCCGGATGGCCTCCAGCAGGTCGCCGGCGCCGGTGCGCAGCGCGGCCTCGACCTGGGCGGCCGGGACGGCGGTGTCCACGATCAGCGCGACGTCCTGGGTGGCCACCGGGAAGCCGGAGACCACCGGGCCCGAGACCCGCCCGGCGCCGTCCTCGGTCAGCAGGTCCAGGTCGAGCTCCATCGCCGCGGTGCGCTCCGGCAGGCCGAGCGCCTTGACCACGCGCGGGTGCAGCTCACCGGCGTGGCCGACCACCCGGTCGGTGCCGGCCACGACCAGCTCGGCGCAGCGGCCCGGGTGCCAGGGCAGCAGCTGGCCCTGGCGCACGGTCAGCTCGATGCCGGCGGCGCGGGCCACCGTGCGGCCCGCCTCGACGGCGTCCGCCCAGCCCGCCTGGGCGCCCTTGCCCCACCAGCCGGACGGCAGCCGCTCGCCCGCGAGGGCGACGGCGACGCGGCGCGGCTGGTGCGGCAGCGCCGCGTCCAGCGCGGCCAGCTCCTCGTCGCTCGGACGGCGGTCGACGGCCGGGCGCGGCGCGACGGACAGCTCGTCCTTCGGCAGGAAGACGGTGCCCGTCTCGAAGACCGCCAGGTCGGTGTTGCCGCGGCCGATGTTGCGGCGCAGCGCCCCGAGCAGGCCCGGCAGCAGCGTGGTGCGCAGCGCCGGCTCCTCGTCGTTGAGCGGGTTGACCAGCTTCACCGTGCGGCGGCGCCGGTCGTCCCGCTCCAGGCCGAGCGCCTCGAAGGCGGCCTCGCCGACGAACGGGTAGTTGTTCACCTCGACGTAGCCGGCGGCGGCGAGCGCGACGCCGACCCGGCGGTGCGTCCGCTGGGCCTCGGTCAGGCCCTTGCCCGGCGGCACGGTGGGCATCCGGGCGGGCACGTTGTCGTACCCCTCCAGGCGGATGACCTCCTCGGCGAGGTCGTACGGGTCGGTGAGGTCG
The DNA here is from genome assembly GCF_055579305.1 of Kitasatospora sp. NPDC032757. NCBI lineage: Bacteria > Bacillati > Actinomycetota > Actinomycetes > Kitasatosporales > Streptomycetaceae > Kitasatospora > Kitasatospora sp. NPDC032757. The sequence continues at coordinate 611,714 of NZ_JBVINN010000001.1, forward strand.
GGGCGCCAGGTCGGCGGGGTGACCTCCAGGACGTCGGCGCCCGAGACGGAGCAGCCGATCTCCTGCAGGCGCCGGGTGACGCTCTCGCGGCCGTACGCGGTGCCGGCCACCCGGTCGGGCAGGTCGGCGGCGATGGTGATGGTGCGCACCGGGTGCGGGGCGGCGATGTCGGTGACGCCCGCCTCGGCGGTGCCGCCGGCGATCAGCACCAGCAGGTCGACGGCGCGCTGCGCGGCGGCGCGGGCGGCCTCCGGGTCAACGCCGCGCTCGAAGCGCTTGGACGCCTCGGACGGCAGCTTGTGCCGCTTGGCGCCGCGGGCGATGGCGACCGCGTCGAAGTGCGCGGCCTCGATGATCACCTCGGTGGTGCCCGGGCCGGCGGCCGGGTCGAGGATCTCGGTGGAGGCGCCGCCCATGACACCGGCCAGGCCGATCGGGCCGCTGTTGTCGCAGATCAGCAGGTCCTCGGCGGAGAGCTTGCGCTCGACGCCGTCGAGGGTGGTGAGGGTCTCGCCCTCCTCCGCCCGGCGGACCAGGATCGGGCCGTCGACGCGCTGCTTGTCGTAGGCGTGCAGCGGCTGGCCGACCTCCAGCATCACGTAGTTGGTGATGTCCACGGCCAGCGAGATCGGGCGGATGCCGGACTTCTGCAGGCGGCGCTGGAGCCAGATCGGCGACTTGGCGGCCGGGTCGAGGCCGACCACCGTGCGGGCCACGAAACGGTCGCAGCCGGCCGGGTCGGCGACCTTGACCAGGTAGCCGTAGGAGTTGGCCGGCGGCACGTCGAGCAGCGCCGGGTCGGCCAGCGGCAGCCCGTACGCGGCGGCGGCCTCACGGGCCACGCCGCGCATCGACAGGCAGTAGCCGCGGTCCGGGGTGACGGCGATGTCCAGCACCTCGTCGACGAGCTGGAGCAGCTCGATCGCGTCGGTGCCGGGCTCGTACTCGGGCGGGAGCACGATGATGCCGTTGTGGTCGTCGCCCATGCCCAGCTCGCGGGCGGAGCAGATCATGCCGGCCGAGGTGTGGCCGTAGGTCTGCCGGGCGGCGATCGGGAACGGGCCGGGCAGCACGGCGCCCGGGAGCACCACGACGACCTTGTCGCCGACCGCGAAGTTGGTCGCGCCGCAGACGATCTCCTGCGGCTCGCCGGTGCCGTTGGCGTCGCCGACGTTGACGAAGCAGTGCCGGATCGGCTTCTTGAAGCCGGTCAGCTCCTCGATGGAGAGCACCTGGCCGACGACCAGCGGGCCCTTGAGGTCGGCGCCGATCTGCTCGACGGTCTCGACCTCCAGGCCGGCCCGGACGAGGCGCTCCGCGACGTCACGGCCGGTCTCGCCGGCCGGCAGGTCGACGTACTCGCGCAGCCAGGAAAGCGGGACGCGCATCAGATCTCCATCCCGAACGGGAGGGTGAAGCGCACGTCACCCTCGACCATGTCGCGCATGTCGGCGACGTTGTGACGGTTCATCAGGATCCGCTCCAGGCCCAGGCCGAAGGCGAACCCGCTGTAGCGGTTCGGGTCGACGCCGCAGGCGACCAGCACCCGCGGGTTGACGACGCCGCAGCCGCCGAGCTCGATCCAGCCCTCCGAGGAGCAGGTCCGGCAGGGCTTGTCCGGGTTGCCGACGGACTCGCCGCGGCAGACGAAGCACTGCAGGTCGATCTCGGCGCTCGGCTCGGTGAACGGGAAGTACGAGGGGCGCCAGCGCAGCTCCAGGCCGTCGCCGATCAGCTTGGAGACCAGCTGCTCGATGGTGCCCTTGAGGTCGGCGAAGGTGATGCCCTCGTCCACGGCCAGACCCTCGACCTGCCGGAAGACCGGGGTGTGGGTGGCGTCCAGCTCGTCGGTCCGGTAGACCCGTCCGGGGCAGACGACGTAGACGGGGGGCTCGCGGTCGAGCATGGTGCGGGCCTGGACCGGCGAGGTCTGGGTGCGCAGCACGACGCCGGAGTCGGCGGAGCCGTCCGGGGCCTGGACGAAGAAGGTGTCCTGCATCGAGCGGGCCGGGTGGTCCGGGCCCAGGTTGAGGGCGTCGAAGTTGAGCCACTCGGCCTCGACCTCGGGACCCTCGGCGATCTCGTAGCCCATCGCGACGAAGGTGTCCTCGATGCGCTCGGCCAGCGTCGTCAGCGGGTGCCGGGCGCCGCGCGGCGCGCGGTCGTAGGGCAGTGTGACGTCCACCGCCTCCTCGACCAGGACGCGGGCGTCGCGCTCCGCCTCCAGCTCGGCCTGGCGCTTGGCGAGGGCCTGGTTGACGGCGCCGCGGGCCTGCCCGATCAGCTTGCCGGCGGCGGCCTTGGCGTGCGGGGGCAGGGCGCCGATCTCGCGGTTGGCGAGGGAGAGCGCGGAGCGGTCGCCGGTGTGGGCGACCTTGGCCTGCTTCAGCTCGTCGAGGGAGGTGGCGGCGGCGAAGGCCTGGACGGCCTCGTCCCGGGCCTGCTCCACCACCTCGGGCTTGAGGGCCTCGACCTCGACCGGGTCGTACGACTTGTTGGGTGCCGACATCTCTATCTTTCCCGTGCTCCTGCTCGTCCGTGCTCAGGTAAAGGGGGGCTCGCTCCCTCCTTGCCCGCCAACGGGCAGGAGGGGCCCAGCGCGTCGCCCGGCGTGGCCGGGGCACGGGCAGCCCCCGCCTCGGTTCTCGGGGAGGTTGTCCGCGGCACGGCCGCGCAGGGCGTTGCGCAACGCCAAAGGTCGAGTGTAGTCGCAGCGCGTAGCGCGACCGTCGTGAAGCCCGCCCGGGGTCCGCTTCACATCATGAAGTCGGGCACCCCGGCGGGCAGGATAAATCGGAACCGGGCGCCGCCGCCGGGCGCGCGGTCGACGCGGATCGAGCCGCCGTGGGCCTCCACGATGCCCTTGACGATGTAGAGGCCCAGGCCGGTGCCGCCGCGCTTGGAGCCGCGCCAGAAGCGGGTGAAGACGCGCGGCATCGACTCCTCGGGGATGCCGCTTCCTTCGTCGCTCACGGTGACTGCGGTGCCTTCCACGGTGCGGGGCGGGGTGCCGGAGCGCTCCCAGACGGGTGCCTCGACGACCTCCTTGGCCGGTGCCACCTCGATCGTGACAGTTCCCTCGCCGTGACGCACCGCATTTTCCAGCAGGTTGGCCAGCACCTGGTCGACCTTGTCCGGGTCGGCCCAGAGCACGGTGAGCGACTCGCTGATCCGGATGTCGAAGCGGTCCTCGGGGATTCCGGTGGCGACCTTGCGCTCCACGTGCCGGCGCACCGCCGCCGCCAGGTCGACGACCTGCTTGCGCAGCTCCAGCCGGCCGGCGTCGATCCGGGAGATGTCCAGCAGCTCGGCGATCAGCCGGGTGACCCGGTCGGCGTCCGCGTCCACGGTCTCCAGCATCAGCCGCTTCTGCCCGTCGGTGAACCGCTCCCACTTGGCGAGCAGGGTCGCGGTGAACCCCTTGACGCTGGTGAGCGGTGAGCGCAGCTCGTGCGCGACGGTGGCGATCAGCTCGGCGTGGCTGCGCTCGGTGCGGCGGCGGGCCTCGGTGCCGCGCAGGGCGATCACCAGCCGCTGGAGGGGCCCCTGCGGGCCCTGCCGCACGTACCGGGCGGAGACCAGCACCTCACGGCCGCCGGGCAGCAGCAGGTTGCGCTCCGGCTGGCTGGTGCGGACGGCCAGGCCGCCGTACGGGTCGGTCAGCTGCCACCAGCGGCGGCCGTCGAGGTCCTCCAGCGGGAGGACGTCCTCCAGCGCGCTGCCGAGCGCGTCCTCCGGGCGGATGCCGGTCAGCCGGGCGGCGGCCCGGTTGAAGCAGACCACCCGGCCCAGCGCGTCGGCGACCACCAGGCCGTCCGGCAGGTCGTCCGGATCGAGCTCTGGCCCGCTGCCGACCATGGGTGTCCTCCCCGATTACCCACCGTGTCTTTCCCCCCACCGAGGCAGACCCTAGCGCTCCTGGCCCTGTGCGCGACACCCTCCGGGCGAGCGCTGCGCCCGCGCGGACGCATAGAGGCAGACGGCGGCGGCCGTGGCCAGGTTGAGGCTCTCGGCGTGTCCGTGGATCGGTACGCGCACCACCTCGTCGGTGAGTGCGCGGGTCTCCTCCGGGAGCCCCCAGGCCTCGTTGCCGAACACCCATGCGCCGGGCGCGCCCAGGGTGCCCTCGTCCAGCTCCTGGTCGAGGTCGCGCTCCCCCGCGCCGTCGGCGGCGAGCACCCGCACGCCGGCCTCCCGCAGCCTGCCGACCGCCTCCTCGACCGGCACGCCGACGGCGACCGGGAGGTGGAACAGGCTGCCGACGGAGGCCCGGACGGCCTTCGGGTTGTACAGGTCGACCGAGGCGTCGGTGAGCACCACGGCGTCCGCGCCGGCCGCGTCGGCGGTGCGCAGTACGGTGCCGGCGTTGCCGGGGTCACGGACGTGGGCGAGCACCGCGACCAGCTTCGGGCGGGCCTTGAGCACCTCGGCGAACGGGGTGTCGATGAAGCGGCAGAGCGCCACGATGCCCTGCGGGGTCACGGTGTCGCAGATGTCCGCGATGACCTCGTCGGTGGCGGTGAGCACCGGGACGCCCTCGGCCAGGGCGGCCTCGACGATGCCGGCGTGCCGCTCGGCGGCCTCCGGGGTGACGTACACCTCGACCACGGCGTGCTCGCCCGTGCCCGGCAGCTTCCCGAACGCGACGGCCTCGCGGACGGCCTGCGGGCCCTCGGCGAGGAAGCGGCGCTCCTTGGTGCGCTGGTTCCGCTTGGCGAGCCGGCGGGCGGCGACGACGCGCGGCGAGCGCAGGGAGGTGAGCAGGGGGGTGTCGGTGCTCGGCATGGTCTCGTCTCTGTGGCGGGGAGCCGGTGGCGTGCGGGGACCAGGGGTCCCGGGGAGTTAACGACGGGGAGGGCAGAACGACGGCGGGCACGGAGAACGCAAAACCGGACCCGCAGGGGTGCCTGCGGGTCCGGTCGGTGCGACTGCCGATCCAGGAGGATCAGGCGGCGTCGGCGGCGGCCTTCGGGGCGTTCACGTCGGCCGGCAGCGCCTTCTGCGCGACGTCGACCAGCGCCGCGAAGGCGCCCGGGTCGTTCACCGCGAGGTCGGCCAGCATCTTGCGGTCGATCTCGACGCTGGCGGCCTTCAGGCCCTGCACGAAGCGGTTGTAGGTGATGCCGTTGGCACGGGCCGCAGCGTTGATGCGCTGGATCCACAGCTGACGGAAGTCGCCCTTGCGCTTCTTGCGGTCGTTGAAGTTGTAGACCAGCGAGTGGGTGACCTGCTCCTTGGCCTTGCGGTACAGGCGCGAGCGCTGGCCACGGTAGCCGCTGGCGCGCTCCAGGATGACCCGGCGCTTCTTGTGGGCGTTGACTGCCCGCTTGACGCGTGCCACTTGATTACTCCTTGGGTTGGACCACGGACTACTTCACGCGGTCCGTCATTCGAATGGGTCGGGAAGGATCAGCTGCCCCGCTCACGGCTCACACCGGGCGGGAGGGCGATCACTTGCCGAGAAGCTTCTTGATCTTCTTGGCGTCAGCGGGGGCCAGCACGACGGTCCCGGCCAGCTTGCGGGTCAGCGTCGAGGGCTTGTGCTCCAGGAGGTGGCGGCGGCCGGCGCGCTCGCGCAGCACCTTGCCAGAGCCACTGATCTTGAAGCGCTTGCTGGCGCCACTGTGCGTCTTCTGCTTCGGCATTTCGCCGTATCTCCTCGTCGGTCCGTCCACGCCCGCGCGGTGTTGGCCGCGCGGGCGTGAAGGATGGATCTGCGGTGACCGGGCGGGACGCCCCGTCACCCTTGGTGGCCGGTCTCCCGGGCCGCCCTGGCCGTGAAGGCTCAGGCGTCCTGGGAGGCCTCGGCCGGCTGCTCGACCTCGGCGGCGTCCTCGACGTCGGCCTCGTCGGCCTCCGCCTCGGCCGCGGCGTTCTCGGCCTCAAGCGCTGCGTCGTCGTCGACCGCGGCGTCGTCGGGACCGGTGGTCCGGCCCTGACGCTCGGCCTTGCGGGCGTCGGCGAGCGCGCGGGCCTCGGCCATCGCCTCGGTCTTCTTCTTGTGCGGGCCGAGAACCATGATCATGTTTCGGCCGTCCTGCTTGGCCGAGGACTCCACGAAGCCCAGGTCCTGGACGTCGTTCGCCAGCCGCTGCAGCAGTCGGAAGCCCAGCTCGGGGCGGGACTGCTCACGACCGCGGAACATGATCGTGATCTTGACCTTGTCGCCCTGCTTGAGGAACCGGACGACGTGACCCTTCTTGGTGTCATAGTCGTGCGGGTCGATCTTCGGCCGGAGCTTCATCTCCTTGATGACCGTGTGCGCCTGGTTCTTGCGCGCCTCACGGGCCTTCATGGCCGACTCGTACTTGAACTTGCCGTAGTCCATGAGCTTGCACACCGGCGGCCGGGCGGTCGCCGCGACCTCGACCAGGTCGAGGTCGTACTCCTGCGCGAGCTCCAGCGCCTTGGCAAGCGGCACGATGCCGACCTGCTCGCCGCTGGGACCGACGAGTCGCACCTCGGGGACGCGAATCCGGTCGTTGATGCGGGGCTCGGTGCTGATGGGGCCTCCTCGGTTGCACCTTCTGCGATGCGGCCGTCGGACGGCGGTCGCACGTAGTGGACTCGACCACTGGGCGGGGCTTCATTCGTGCTGCGCTGCCTGACTTGCTGGTAGGCACTGCATGCACCGCGACACGAAAAAAGCCCCGCTCGGTACAAGCGGGGCTCCACACAACCGGGGGCGGCGTCCGGTGAGGGACGCTGCGGGCGACTCGGCGCCTGGGCGCCGAACGCGGACCGGGACCCGTCGACCGTGAGGTCGACCAGGTGGGAGACTTTCGCGGTTGCCCTCTCGGGCCTCCTGGGTGGAGCCTCCACTTGCTGGCCGGGCGCCCTCAAGGGCTCCTGGCCGGTCAGTCTCGAAGCATACAGCGCGCGGGGGTCCAACGCTATTCCGCCCCTCCCCACCAGCCCTTGTACGCTCCCTCTGTACGGACACCGGCACGACGGAACGAGCCCCCCTTGAGCAGCGAGCCCACCCAGAACCCCGCCGCGGACGACGAGGCGATCGGTTTCGACGACCTCACCCGGGACATCGCCGAGGTCCCGGCCGTCGAGGTGATCACCACCGTCGCGGTGCACCTGATGAGCGCCGCCGCCGTGAAGTGCGGCCTGGCCGAGGGCGGCGAGGCCGACAAGGACCTCGACGAGGCGCGCAAGCTGATCACCGCGCTGGCCGGGCTGGTCACCGCCGGCGCCCCCGAGATCAGCAACTTCCACGCCGCCCCGCTGCGCGACGGCCTCAAGTCGCTCCAGCTGGCGTTCCGCGAGGCCTCCCTCGTCCCGGACGCGCCGGGCGCGGGCCCGGGCGAGAAGTTCACCGGGCCGGTCTACGCCTGAGCCCCCGGACACGGCGGTGCCCCTCGGATCCGAGGGGCACCTGCGCGTTCAGCGCCGGTGGAGCGGCTCGCCCGGCAGCTCCGCGCCGGCCGGCAGCACCGCCAGGCTCAGGCCCCGGTCGAGCCGGACCCGCAGCACCGGGTCGGCGGCCACGGCCCGCCCCACCCGCTGCGCGGCCGCCTGCACGCCCGCCTGGTCCAGCGCCGGGTCGAACACCACCGCGAGCAGCCCGTCGCCGTCCTGGTACGGCGCCAGCAGGCCGCTCACCACCTGCGGCTCGGCCGCCAGCAGCGCCCGGACGGCCTCCCGCACCTCGGGGTCGGCCAGCGGCGGCAGGTACGGCCGGTTCTCGGCCAGCGCGCGCAGCCGGGCGCCGGACAGCTGGTACGTCACCGGGCCGGCCGGGTCGACCAGCAGGGTGTCGGCCCGCTCCGAGAAGGCGACCATCGCGGCCTGCGGCGCGGCGACCGGCGCCGGGCGGGCGTCGGCGCGCCAGCGGGTCATCGTCTCCAGCGAGGTGAAGGCCGGCAGGGCGCGGCGGCCGTCGGCGGCCTCCACCACCGGGACGGCCATGTCGCTGGTCTTCTCGTGCCTGTGCCCGTGCTCGTCCACCTCCACCTCGCCGAGGACGGCGACGATCGGGACCATCAGGCGGGTCGGCGCCAGCGCCGCGAGCACCTCCGGTTCGGCCGTGCGGTCCTGCGACCAGCGCGCGAGCGCCGCGGCGAGCGCGGGGTCGGCGGTGCCGTCGTCGTCGGCGAATCCTGGGTTCGGGATGTTCTTGCGGTCCACCCGGCCGACCCTATGCCACCTCACACCCGCCACCCGCCCCCGGCAATCGGGTACGTCGCGCCCCTACCCGTCGGTAGTGGGGGTGTGACAAGGTGCGGCCATGGCCACGCTCGAAGCTGCTGCCCGTACCGTGCCCGCCCCCTCGCCGGCGGCCGACCGCGCCCGGTACGACCGGGCCACCGCCCACCTCGACGGCCCGGTGGCCGTCGTCGACCTGGCGGCCTTCGACGCCAACGCCGCCGACCTGGTGCGCCGCGCGGCGGGCAAGCCGGTCCGGGTGGCCAGCAAGTCGGTGCGGTGCCGGGCCCTGCTGGAGCGAGTGCTGGCCACGGACGGCTTCGCCGGGGTGATGAGCTACACCCTCGCCGAGTCGCTCTGGCTGGCCCGCACCGGACTGCGCGACATCCTGCTCGCCTACCCCTCCGCCGACCGGGCCGGCTTCGCCGGGCTGACCGCCGACCCGGAGCTGGCCGCCTCCATCACCGTGCTGCTGGACGACCCGGCCCAGCTGGACCTGATCGACGCGGCCCGGGGCGGCTCCGCCGAGGTGCGGGTCTGCCTGGAGCTGGACACCGCGCTGCACCTGCTCGGCGGGCGGGTGCGGGTCGGCGCCCGGCGCTCGCCGCTGCGCACACCCGAGGCCCTGGGCGCCTTCGCCGAACTGGTCCAGCGCCGCCGGGGGTTCCGGGTGGTCGGGCTGATGGCGTACGAGGGACACATCGCCGGTGTCGCGGACGACGTGCCGGGCAAGCCGGTGCGGTCGCGGGTGATCCGGCTGCTGCAGGCCAAGGCGCGGACCGAGCTGGCCGAGCGACGCGCCGAGACGGTCCGGCGGCTGCGGCGGGTGGCCGAGCTGGAGTTCGTCAACGGCGGCGGCACCGGCAGCGTCGAGTCGACCGTCGCCGAGCGGGCGGTCACCGAGGTGGCGGCCGGCTCCGGGCTGTACGTGCCGCAGCTGTTCGACCACTACCGCGCGTTCCGGGGCCGGCCGGCCGCCCTGTTCGGCCAGCCCGTGGTGCGCCGGCCCGGCGTCGGCGTGGTGACGGTGCTCGGCGGCGGCTACCCGGCCTCCGGCGTGGCCGGCCCGGACCGCTCGCCGGTCCCGTACCTGCCGCAGGGGCTGCGCTACGACCCGATGGAGGGCGCCGGCGAGGTGCAGACCCCGCTGCTCGGTTCGGCCGCCGACGACCTGCTGATCGGCGACCGGGTCTGGTTCCGGCACGCCAAGGCGGGCGAGCTGTGCGAGCGCTTCGCCGAACTGCACCTGATCGAGGGCGACACGGTGGTGCGGACCGTCCCGACCTACCGGGGCGAGGCGAAGACGTTCCTCTGACCCGCCGTCCGCCCGTGCCCTACCGTGGTGCGTACACCACGAGGTCATACGGAGGCGGCATGGAAGCCGAGATCGTGCAGCTGGCGACGTCGGGGGCGACCACGCTGGTGGGGCTGATGGCCACCGAGGCCTGGACGCAGGCCCGTTCACGCCTGGCGGCGCTGTTCGGACGGGGCCGGGACGCCGAGGGGGTCGCCGCCGAACTGGAGGAGATCCGGGTCGAGGTGGTGCGGGCCGACGGCGAGGCCGAGCTGGTCGCCGACTGCACCGCCGAACTGCGCGGCCGGCTCCGCCGCCTGCTGCGAGATCCCGAGACGGCGGCCGAACTCCGGTCGATCCTGGACGAGTTCACGCCGCAGCTGCCCGCGCAGGCGCAGGTCACCGTGCACAACGAGATCAGCGGCGGGACACAGGGCAACGTGATGCTGGGGTACACGGTGAACGCGACCCTCCACCAGCACGGCCGGCCACAGGGCTGACCCCTGCCCACACCCTTTCCCGAACCTTAAGAAGGCCCGATGGGATGCCTAACTCAGGCTTCCCGTCGGGCCTTTGTGCTGCACATACGGCTACAGTCCGTCAAAAAGTGCGCCACAACGGGCTATTGCCAGTTGGTCTAGTCCAATCATACGCTCTGGCCGGGGGCCCGCGCGCCGGGTCGGCGGCCCCCGGGCAGACGTGTCCATCCCCCCACGGTCGACCCGGAACACGGTCAAGGAGTCCCCACCCCATGTCCATCAAGCGAAGTGCCCTGTCCGTCGGCGTGATAGGCGCCGCGGTCCTCGCCGTGTCGGCCACCGCCACCGGCACCGCAAGCGCCCACGGCACGATGACCGGCCCGGTCAGCCGGGTCGCCGCCTGCTACGCCGAAGGCCCGGAGACCCCCAAGTCCCAGATCTGCAAGGACCTCGTGGCGATGAGCGGCACCCAGCCGCTGTACGACTGGAACGAGGTCAACATCGCCAACGCGGACGGCCACCACCAGGCGCTGATCCCGGACGGCAAGCTCTGCTCGGCCAACCGGGACAAGTACAAGGCGTTGGACCTGCCGCGGGCCGACTGGCCCGCCACCCCCGTGAGTTCCGGCAGGCTCGACCTCAAGTTCCGCGTCACCGCGCCGCACCTCGGCACCCAGACCGTCTACATCACCAAGCAGAGCTGGGACCCGACCCAGCCCCTGAAGTGGTCCGACCTCGACCCGACCCCGGTCGCGGTGGTGCCGACCAGCAGGACCGCGGCGGACGGCTACTACAGCTACAGCGGCACGCTGCCGCAGCGCACCGGCCGCCAGCTGCTCTACATGGTCTGGCAGCGCAGCGACAGCCCCGAGGCCTTCTACAGCTGCTCCGACGTCGACTTCGGCAAGGCCGCCGCAGCCGCCGGGCAGCCGGCCCAGGCCCTGGCCGCGCAGGCGCCGGCCGCGCCGAGCGACGAGCAGATCGCCGCGGGCCAGTCCAAGTCCACCGTCGCCCACCACGGACACGGCGGCAACGCCAACGAGCCGGCCGGCGCCGTCGTTCCGACCGCCAGCGCCGCCGTCGGCGGCTCGGCCACCGGCCCGCTGCTGCTCGCCGGGGCCGCGGCGATCGGCGTCGGCTGGGCCGGCATGGTGCTCCGGCGCCGTCGCTTCGAGGCTGTTCGACGCGACTCCTGACCGCCGGAGGCCGGCCCCGGACCGCCCGCCAACCCCCGTGCGGTCCGGGGCCGGCGACCCACCCTCGTGGCGGTCCGCCCCGTGCCGGCTGAACACGGTGCGGACCGGAGAGCCGGCGAGCCGGACACGACGGCGGCCCACCCGGAGGTTCCGGGTGGGCCGCCGTGCGTGAGCGGAGCAGCGCGGTCAGGTGGTACCGGTGCCGTTCCCGTCGTCCGGGCCGGCGCCGCCGCCCGGGAAGGCCGGCACCTTGCCGGTGTAGTCGGCGATGCCCTTGACGATGGTGTCCATCACGGCGACGTCCGGTGCCTTGTCGGCGATGTCGAAGCCCAGGTGGACGGAGACCAGTGACTTCCCGTCGGCCGACGGGAAGACCACGGTCTCCACGTAGCCGTCGTTGCCCTTGGCCGCGTCGACCTTCCAGCGGACCAGGTAGCCGTCCCTGCCGCCGACCTTGACCGCCTCCGACTTCAGCTCCTCGTGGGAGTTGAGGTCGTTGTACGAGTCCTTGGCCGCCTTCTCGATGTCGGCCTTGGCCGCCGCCTGGACGTCGGTGCCGCCCCCGCTGATCCGGCCGGTGTTGGCGCCGCCGAGCGAGCAGGTGCCGCCGCCCTCGCAGGTGTACGAGCCCACGCTCAGAGCGGCGTAGCCGTCCTTAGTGGTGCCGCCCTCCCAGCCGGCGGGGACGGGCAGGGTGACCCGGTTCACCAGGTCGGCGGCGGTGCCGCTGCCCTTGCCGTTCCCCTTGCCGTTCCCCTTGCCGTTCCCGTTGTTGCCGTTGCCGTTGTTGCCGTTGCCGTTCCCGCCGCCCTTGCCGTCCCCGCTGCCGCCGCCGTTGCTCCCGCCGTTGCCGTCGGGGCCGCTGAAGTCGGGCAGGCCGCCCCAGGGGCCGTCCTGGTCGTACGGCGCCGGCCTCGCGGTGCGGTGCGAGGCCTGCTTCCCGCCGTGGTCGTCCATCGCCAGGTAGGTGATGCCGGAGCCGGCGGCCAGCCCGAGCAGCGCGGCCACGGCCGTCGCGAGGACCAGCTTGGACGGCCTGCGCGGACGCTTCGGCGCCGGCGGCACGGGCGCGCCGTAGGCGGTGGCGAAGGGGGGCGGCTCGGGGTAGCGGACGCCCGGCCCGCTCCCCAGCACCTCCCCCTCCAGCACCCGGGTCTCGGCGGTCTCGTCCGGCCCCGGAGCCTGCGCCGCCGGGGGCTCCGGCGGCGGGGCGTCCGAGGGTGCGGGCCGGGTGCTGGCCGTCCAGCCCGTGCCGTCCCACCAGCGCTGCGGCCGCGGATCGCTGGTGATGTCCTTCGGGTCCGGGTACCACCCGGCGGGGATCTGCTCACTCACGACAGAGAATCTAAAGGCAGCCGGATAAACGCGATATCAGCGTGACCGCGAATTCCCGGCATTTTCGATGAGATTCCGGTGAGAACTCCGGGAGCGGTCTACAGCGGTGTGACGTACGCCCCGGAGATACCGCCGTCGACCAGGAACTCGCTCGCCGTGATGAAGGAGGAGTCGTCGCTGGCCAGGAAGGCGACCGCGGCGGCGATCTCCTCCGGGCGGGCGAAGCGGCCGAGCGGGACGTGCACCAGCCGGCGGGCCGCCCGTTCCGGGTCCTTCGCGAAGAGCTCCCGCAGCAGCGGGGTGTCCACCGGCCCGGGCGAGAGCGCGTTGACCCGGATGCCCTCGCGGGCGAACTGCACGCCCAGCTCGCGCGACATCGCCAGCACCCCGCCCTTGGAGGCGGTGTAGGAGATCTGCGAGGTGGCCGCGCCCATCCGGGCCACGAAGCTGGCGGTGTTGATGATCGAGCCGCGCCCGTGCCTCCGCATGTACGGCAGCGCCGCCTTGCAGCAGAGGTAGACGGAGGTCAGGTTGACCTCCTGGACCTTGCGCCAGGCGTCCAGCCCGGTGGTCAGGATGGAGTCGTCCTCCGGCGGCGAGATGCCCGCGTTGTTGAAGGCGACGTCCACGCTGCCGTACGTCTCGTAGGCCTCGTCGAAGAGCGCCTCGACCATGTACGGGTCGGTGACGTCGGTGTGCACGAAGAGGCCGCCGACCTCCTTGGCGGCCGCCTTGCCGGTCGGCTCGTCGAGGTCGGCGCAGACCACCTTCGCGCCCTCCGCGGCGAGCCGGCGGGCGGCGGCCAGGCCGATGCCGCTGCCCGCGCCGGTGATCACGGCGGTGCGGCCGGCCAGGCGGCGGCAGACCGGGCCGGCCTGCTCCGGCTTCGGGGCCTTCTCGGTCATGCCGGCTCCTACTCCTCGCTCTGGATGAAGACGTTCTTGGTCTCGGTGAAGTGCCTCAGCGCGTCCGGCCCCAGCTCGCGGCCGATGCCGGACTCGCCGAAGCCCCCGAACGGCGTCCAGTACCGCACCGAGGAGTGCGAGTTGACCGACAGGTTGCCCGCCGCGACGCCCCGGGCCAGCCGCAGCGCCCGGCCGAGGTCGCGGGTCCAGATGGAGCCGGAGAGGCCGTAGCGGGTGGCGTTGGCCAGGCGCAGGGCGTCCGCCTCGCCGTCGAAGGGCAGCACCACGGCGACCGGGCCGAAGATCTCCTCGGTGGCGACCGGGGCGTCGGGCTCCGCGGGCGCCAGCACCGTCGGCGGGTACCAGAAGCCGGGCCCGTCGGGCACCGTGCCGCGGGCCAGCACCGGCAGGTCGGGGGTGGCGTAGGAGGCGACCCGGCGGACCTGGGCGGCGGAGATCAGCGGGCCGAGCTCGGTCCGGGGATCGGCCGGATCGCCGGTGCGGACGGCCTCGACGGCGGGCAGCAGGTGGGCCAGGAAGTCGTCGTAGGCCTCGCGCTGGACCAGGATCCGGCTGCGGGCGCAGCAGTCCTGGCCGCTGTTGTCGAGGAAGGACATCGGGTCGGCGGCGCGGGCGAGGTCGGCGTCGGCGAAGACGATGTTGGGGCTCTTGCCGCCGAGTTCGAGGGTGACCCGCTTGGCGCGGGCGGCGCAGCGGGCGGCCACCTCCTTGCCGACGACGGTGGAGCCGGTGAAGACGATCTTGCGGACGGCGGGGTGGTCGACCAGGGCCCGGCCGGTGGTGCCGCCGGCGCCGGGGACGACCTGGAACAGGCCTTCGGGCAGCCCTGCGGCGAGGGCGAGTTCGGCCAGCCGCAGGGCGGTGAGCGGGGTGGCCTCGGCGGGTTTGAGGAGTACCGCGTTGCCCGCCGCGAGGGCGGGGGCGAAGCCCCAGGCGGCGACCGGCATCGGGAAGTTCCACGGGGCGATCACGCCCACCACGCCGACCGGTTCGTGGAAGGTGACGTCCAGGCCGCCGGCCACCGGGATCTGCCGGCCGGTCAGCCGTTCCACTCCCCCGGCGGCGTACTCCAGCAGGTCGCGGACGTTGCCCGCCTCCCAGCGGGCGTTGCCGACGGTGTGGCCGGCCTCGGTCACCTCCAGGGTGGCCAGCTCGTGCACGTGCGCGTCGACCTGGTCGGCGAACCGCCGCAGCAGCCGGGCCCGTTCGCCGGGGGCGAGGGCGGCCCAGCCCTGCTGGGCCTTGACCGCCCGCTGGACGGCGGCGTCGAGCCGCTCGGGGGTGGTGTCGGGGACGTCGGCGATCGGCTCGCCGGTGGCGGGGTTGCGGACGGTGCTGGTGGCGGGCTCGCCGCTGCCGGTCGGGTTCACGTGCTCACATCCGCTCGAAGGATCGGTAGCGCTCCCAGTCGGTGACGGCGCCGTCGTACGCGGCCTGCTCGACCCGGGCCATGTGCAGGTAGTGCTCGGCCACGTCGGGGCCGAAGGCGTCCCGGGCCAGCTCGCTCTCCGCCCAGAGGTCGGCGGCCTCGCGCAGGGAGCCGGGCACCCGGGCGTAGTCGTCGACGGAGTAGGCGTTGCCGAGGCAGGGCGCGGGCAGGTCGAGCTTCTGCTCGAGGCCGTGCAGGCCTGCGGCGATCATTCCGGCCACCGCGAGGTACGGGTTGACGTCGCCGCCGGGCACGCGGTTCTCCATCCGCAGGCCCGGACCGCGCCCCACCACCCGGTACGCGCAGGTGCGGTTGTCCCGGCCCCAGGCGACGGCGGTCGGAGCGAACGAGCCGGGGCGGTACCGCTTGTAGGAGTTGATGTTGGGCGCGTAGAGCAGGCTGAACTCGCGCAGCGCGGTGAGCTGCCCGGCGAGGAAGTGCCGCATGGTGTCCGTCATCCGCCCGTCGCGGTCGGCGAAGGCCGGGGTGCCGCCCGGGCCGGCCGAGGAGTCCCGCAGGTCGCGCAGCGAGAGGTGGATGTGGCAGCTGTTGCCCTCGCGCTCGTTGTACTTGGCCATGAAGGTGAGCGCGCAGCCCTGTTGGGCGGCGATCTCCTTGGCGCCCGTCTTGTAGACGCTGTGCTGGTCGCAGGTGGTGAGGGCGTCGGCGTGGCGGAAGGCGATCTCGTGCTGGCCGAGGTTGGCCTCGCCCTTGGCGGACTCCACGACGAGGCCGGCGCCGGCCATCTCGACCCGGATCCGGGAGAGCAGCGGCTCGACCCGCGCCGTGCCGAGCATGGAGTAGTCGACGTTGTACTGGTTGGCCGGGGTCAGGCCGCGGTAGCCGCCCAGCCAGGCCTGCTCGTAGGTGTCGCGGAAGACCAGGAACTCCAGCTCCGTGCCGATGTCGGCGGCCAGCCCGTACTCGGCCAGCCGCTCGATCTGGCGGCGCAGCAGCTGCCGCGGCGCGGCGTCGACCGGGCGGCC
Source organism: Kitasatospora sp. NPDC032757 (assembly GCF_055579305.1). Lineage (NCBI taxonomy): Bacteria > Bacillati > Actinomycetota > Actinomycetes > Kitasatosporales > Streptomycetaceae > Kitasatospora > Kitasatospora sp. NPDC032757. The sequence goes on from NZ_JBVINN010000001.1 coordinate 627,513, forward strand.
GCCGTGGCGGGCGAGGTCGGCGGTGGCCTGTGCGGTGCCGGGCTGCCACGGGGTGAGCCGGAGGGTGGAGAGGTCGGGGCGCATCGCGAAGTCGCCGTAGCCGGTCTCCCAGGAGGAGAGGGCGTAGCCGTCGACGGTGTTGAGGTCGACGTCGACGGCGAGCAGGTAGTCGCAGGCCTCGGCGCCGTGCTCGGCGACCTCGTCGAGGAAGAACCGGGCGGCGAAGCGCTTGCCCTGCAACCGGCCCTGCATGTCGGTGAAGGCGAGCGCGACGGTGTGGATCTCGCCGGCGTCGACCAGCGTGCGCAGCTCCTCCAGGGTGAGCGGCGCGCGCCGGGGCGCGCCCTCGGCAGCGTTGTCGGGCATGCGGGAAACCTCCTGTTCGATCACTCAGCGAGAGCGTGCGGTCACAGCGAACCGTACGGCCTGCCACGGACGGGGCGGAAGAGGGCGGGCGGGTGTGGCGCGCCGAGAGTACGGATTGACGGGTTATCAGGAGTGACGGGAGGAGAATGCGCGCCATGGATCGCAGGCCTTTCATCGGCGTCAGCACCTATCTGGTGGACGCGAGTTGGAGCGACTGGCGGGACCGCCGGGTGGCGCTGGTGCCCGAGCGGTACACCGCGTACGTACGGCACTCGGGCGGGGTCGCGGTGCTGCTGCCGCCGGACGCCCCCGATCGCGCGCCGGAGGTGCTCGCCCGGCTGGACGCCCTCGTCATCGCGGGCGGGCCGGACATCGACCCCGCGTACTACGGGCAGCCGCGGCACCCCCTGACCGACGTGGACTCGCCGGAGCGCGACGTCTGGGAGTCGGCGCTGCTCCGGGCGGCGCTGGCGGCCGGCATGCCGCTGCTGGGGATCTGCCGGGGCATGCAGGTGCTGAACGTGGTCTGCGGCGGCACGCTCGTCCAGCACCTGCCGGACGTGGTCTGCCCGGACGTCCATGCCGGCTCGCCCGGCAGGTACGGCGAGCACAAGGTCCGGCCGGTGCCCGGCACGCTCCTCGGCGGGCTGCTGCCGGAGAGCGAACTCACCGTGCCGACCTTCCACCACCAGGCCGTCGACCGGCTCGGCGACGGCCTGCGGGTGAGCGCGCACGCGCCCGACGGCACCGTGGAGGCGCTGGAGGGGCCGGGGTTCACGCTGGGTGTGCAGTGGCACCCCGAACAGGGCGAGGACCTGCGGGTGATGCAGGCCCTCGTCCGGGCGGCGACGGCGGCCCGCACGGTGCCGCTGGAGGCGGTCGGCGCGGTCGCGCTGGGCTGACGGGGTCGCGGCGGCCTTCCGCCGCGGGGGTCCCGGTGCCCCCGGCGGGGGCGTCGCGTGCCGGCGGGCGACGGCGGCGCGGCGCGGTGCCGCTCAGGCGGTGACGGGGTCGGTCCGGCCCGGTCGGCGGGGCGGCCCCCGGCCGGCGGGGCGCCGGCGAGGGCGGCCGGCGGGGTCAGGCCGGCGGCAGGCCCGCCAGGGTGGCGAGCACCCCGGCCGCGCCGGCCGCGAGCAGGGCGGGCACCACGCCCCGGCGGGCGACGGCCAGCCAGAGCAGCGCGGCCGCCAGCACCCCCCACTGCCAGCCGTACCCGAGCGCGGCGGCGAGCGGCACCGCCGAGCCGGCGATGGCGCCGATCACGGCGGGCCCGGCGCCGGTGAGGAAGTCCTGCACCCGCCGGTCGGCCCGGAGCCGGTCGAAGTGCCGGCCACCGAGGATCACGAAGAGGAACGACGGCGCGAAGGCGACGGCCGCCGCCAGCAGCCCGCCGCCCACCCCGGCGGCCGCGTAGCCGACGACCGCGACGGTGTGCACGACCGGGCCGGGGGTGACCTGGCCGAGGGCGACGGCGTTGAGGAACTGTCCGTCCGTCATCCAGTGGTAGCGGTGGACCGCGTCGTCCTGCATCAGCGGGATGATCACGAAGCCGCCCCCGTAGGAGAGCGCACCCACCTTGAACGCCACCCAGGCCAGTGCGCCGAGCCCGCCGAGCGCGGGCAGGGCGGGCAGGACTGCAGCCGCCATACCGCGCTGCCGGTGGCCCCGGCCCTTGCCCTGGCCCCGGCGCCGATCCCGGTCCTGGTTCCGGCCCTGGTCGCGGCCGTCCGTACCGGCGCGGACGGCGATCTCGGCCAGCCCGGCGGCGATCACCACCAGCACCAGCCACGGCCCGGTGAGGATCGCGGCGGCCGCGCCCGCCAGCGCGTACCCCGTCCAGCGGGCACGGGCGGCCCGCCCCCGTCCGGCCCGGGTGAAGCTGCCGGGGACCAGTGTGGTGGCGGCCTGCACCGCGACCGCCGGGACGGCCGCACCGGCGCCCGCCGCGGCGCCGAGCACCCAGGTCGGCGGGTCGCCGGCCAGGAAGAGCACCGAGAGGGCGAGGATCATCACCAGCCCGGGGGCGATGAAGCAGGCGCCGCCGACCAGCGCTCCTGGCGTGCCGCGCAGCCGCCACGCGGTGAGGATCGCCAGCTGGGTGGAGGCCGGGCCGGGGAGCAGGTTGGCGGCCGCGATGCCGTCCTCGAACTCGTCCGGCTCCAGCCACCCGCGCCGCTCCACACAGAGCCGGCGCAGCAGCAGGATGTGCGCGGGCGGCCCGCCGAAGCCGAGCACCCCGATCCGGGCCCACTCTCCGGCGATCACCCCCAGGCCGACCGGTCCGGTCCGTTCCATGCTGCGTCTCCCCTGCTCCGTGGCGGCGCGACGATACCGGACGGGGGTTACCGCGCGGCAATGACAACGGCTTCCAGTGCAGCCTTTGGATCTTCGTTCGATCTGCGGTTCACTTCGGGTGCAGGGCGGTTGCGCCCCTGCCCCCACCCCCGTATGTCCAGGAGAGGACTTCGATGGCCGGGCACGAGCACTCGCGCGATGATCATGCGCATGACCACACGCACTCCCACCGGGGCGGTGGCCACGGCCACGGCGGCCACTCGCACGGCGTAGCCGCCGACGCCGACCGCCGCTGGCTGGTGAGCGCGCTCGCGCTGATCGTGGTGTTCATGGCCGGCGAGGTCGTGATCGGCTTCGCCGCCCAGTCGCTGGCGCTGATCTCCGACGCCGCGCACATGCTCACCGACGCCGCCTCGATCGTCCTCGCCCTGGTCGCGATGCGGCTGGCCGCCCGGCCCGCCCGCGGCGGGTACACCTACGGGCTCAAGCGGGCCGAGATCCTCTCCGCGCAGGCCAACGGCGTCACTCTGCTGGTGCTGTCGGCCTGGCTCGGCTACGAGGCGATCGGCCGGCTGCTCGACCCGCCGGAGGTGACCGGCTCGCTGGTGCTGGTCACCGCCCTGGCGGGGATCGTGGTCAACCTGGCCGCCGCCTGGTGCATGTCCAAGGCCAACCGCAGCTCGCTCAACGTCGAGGGCGCGTTCCAGCACGTGGTCACCGACCTGTACGCGTTCATCGCCACCGCCGTCGCCGGCGTGATCATGCTGACCACCGGCTTCGTCCAGGCCGACGCGATCGCCTCGCTGATCGTCGTGGCGCTGATGCTGAAGGCCGGCATCGGCCTCGTCCGGGACTCCGGGCGGATCTTCCTGGAGGCCGCCCCGGCCGGCATCGACCCGGACGCCGTCGCGGACCGGTTGGTCGCCCAGCCGCTGGTCGAGGAGATCCACGACCTGCACATCTGGGAGATCACGTCCGGGCAGCCGGCGCTGTCGGCGCACATCCTGGTCACCCCGGGCGGCGACTGCCACGCCGTCCGCCGCGAGCTCCAGCGCCGGCTGGCCGGCGAGTACGGGATCACCCACAGCACGCTCCAGGTCGACCACGTCGGCGAGGACGAGGCGGGTGCGCTGCTCCAGATCACCGCCCGGGGCGACCTCTCCCCCGAGCACTGCGCCGACGCACACGGTCCGGTCCACCGCGCCGGTCCGCACGAGCACTGAGCCCCGGCACGCACGCCGGGCCCGGCACAGCACCGGGCCCGGCACAGCACCGCCCGGTGCGGCGCCCGGCTGTCGGCCCGGTACGGCATGATCGGAGGGTGACCGCACCGCGACTGATGCTGCTCGACTCCGCCAGCCTGTACTTCCGGGCCTACTACGGCGTGCCGGACTCCCTGCGTTCCCCGCAGGGCGAGCCGGTCAACGCCGTCCGGGGCCTGCTGGACTTCATCGCCCGGCTGGTCCAGGACCACCGGCCCGACCAGTTGGTCGCCTGCATGGACGCCGACTGGCGCCCGCAGTGGCGGGTGGACCTCGTCCCCTCCTACAAGACGCACCGGGTGGCCGAGGCTGCCGAGGACGGCGAGGAGGAGGTGCCGGACACGCTGGCCCCGCAGGTGCCGGTGATCGAGCAGGTGCTGGACGCGCTCGGCATCGCCCGGGTCGGCTCCCCCGGCTACGAGGCGGACGACGTGATCGGCACCCTCACCGCGCGGGCGAAGGGCCCGGTGCAGATCGTCACCGGCGACCGCGACCTCTTCCAGCTGGTCGACGACGCCCGCGGGATCACCGTGCTCTACCCCGTCAAGGGCATGGGGAACCTCCAGGTCACCGACGACGCGCTGCTGCTGGAGAAGTACGGCGTGCGCGGCGCCCAGTACGCCGACATGGCCGCCCTGCGCGGGGACCCGAGCGACGGCCTGCCCGGCGTCAAGGGCATCGGCGAGAAGACGGCGGCCCAGCTGATCAACGAGTACGGGGACCTCGCCGCGATCCGGGCCGCCGCGCTGGAGGTCGGCTCCCGGCTCACCCCGGCCCGCCGGCGCAACATCGTCGAGGGCGCGGCCTACCTGGACGTGGCGCCGACGGTGGTCCGGGTCGCCTCCGACGCGCCGATGCCGGCGTTCGACCCGGCACTGCCGCACGAGCCGCTGGACCCGATGACCCTGGAGGAGCTCTCCACCCGCTGGGGTCTCGGCACTTCGCTGGAGCGGGTGCTGGCCGTCCTCGCCGGCTGAGGCGCGTACACCGAAGGGCCCGCCCGGGCGATCCCGGGCGGGCCCTTCCGTCCTCAGGGCCAGGCCCTGTCAGAGGCTCAGCCCACCGAGGAGTAGGCGATGATGCCGCGGCGGAGCCCCTCCACCGCCTTGCGGGCGGTTTTGCGCAGCTCGGCGTCCTCGCCGGCGGCGTCCTGGATCTGGCCGAGCACGTCGATCAGCTGCTTCGTCCAGCGGACGAAGTCGCCGGCCGGCATGTCGGCGTCGCGCAGCACCTGGTCCAGGCCGTGGCCGAGCGCCCAGCGGTAGGCGGCCCAGGCGAAACCGAGGTCGGGCTCGCGCTGGCCGACGCCCTCGGCGGTGTTGATCCGGTGCTGCTCCTCCAGGGCGTCGAGATGGCCCCAGATCCGGACCATCTGGCCGAGCGCCTCCTTGGCGGCGCCCTCGGGCACCCGGGGGGCGGCGGCGTCGTCGGACTGCCGGGCCTCGTAGACCAGCGCCGAGGCGCAGGCGGCCAGTTCGGCGGCGGCCAGGCCGCTCCAGACGCCTTCGCGGATGCACTCGGAGGCGAGGAGGTCCAGCTCGCCGTAGAGCCGGCCGAGCCGCTTGCCGTCGGCGGTGACGGTGTCGCCGCTCAGGTAGCCGAGGTCGGTGAGCAGGCCGCAGACCCGGTCGAAGGTGCGGGCGATGGTGTGGGTGCGGGAGCGCATCCGGCGCTCCAGCTGCTCGGTGTCGCGGTGCAGCCGGTGGTAGCGCTCGGACCAGCGGGCGTGGTCCTCGCGCTCGTCGCAGCCGTGGCAGGGGTGCTGGCGCAGGGTGGCGCGCAGCCGGGTGATCTCGGGGTCGTCGGCGGCGGCCGCCCGGCCCTTGCGGAACCGCTCGGGCTCCAGGTGGCCGGCCTTGGTGCGCAGCGCGGAGGCGAGGTCGCGGCGGGACTGCGGGCTGCGCGGGTTGAAGGACTTGGGGATGCGCAGCCGCTCGATGGCGGCGACCGGGTGCGGGAAGTCGATCATCGCGAGCCGCTTGACCTGCCGCTCGGCGGTGAGCACCACCGGGCGCGGGCCGTCCTGGAAGTCCGGGTGGCGGGTGGCGCCCCGGCCGTTGCGGCTGACCGGCGGCAGGCCCGGGTCGAGGACGAGGGCGAGGCCGGCGAACTTGCCGGTGGGGACGTGGATGACGTCGCCCGGCTTGAGCTGCTCGATGGACTCGACGGCGGCGGCCCGGCGCTGGCTGCTGCCCTCGCGGGCGAGCTCGTTCTCGCGGTCCTTGAGCTCGCGGCGCAGGTTCATGTACTCGTCGAAGTCGCCGAGGTGGCAGGTCATCGACTCGCGGTAGCCCTCCAGCCCCTCCTCGTTGCGCTGGACCTGGCGGGCGATGCCGACCACCGAGCGGTCCGCCTGGAACTGCGCGAACGACGTCTCCAGCAGTTCGCGGGAGCGGTGCCGGCCGAACTGGGAGACCAGGTTGACGGCCATGTTGTAGGACGGCCGGAACGAGGACTTCAGCGGGTAGGTGCGGGTGCCGGCCAGGCCGGCCAGCGCCTCCGGGTCGAGGCCGCGCTGCCAGAGCACCACGGCGTGGCCCTCGATGTCGATGCCGCGCCGCCCGGCCCGGCCGGTGAGCTGGGTGTACTCGCCGGGGGTGATGTCGGCGTGCTGCTCGCCGTTCCACTTGACGAGCTTCTCCATGACCACCGAGCGGGCGGGCATGTTGATGCCGAGCGCCAGGGTCTCGGTCGCGAAGACGGCCTTGACCAGGCCCTTCACGAAGAGCTCCTCGACCACCTCCTTGAACCGGGGCAGCATCCCCGCGTGGTGGGCGGCGATGCCTCGCTCCAGCCCGTCCAGCCACTCGAAGTAGCCGAGGACGTGCAGGTCCTCGTCGGGGATGTCGGCGCAGCGCTCCTGGACGATGTCGCGCACTCGGGCGCGGTCCTCCTCCTTGTTGAGCCGCAGGCCGGAGGAGAGGCACTGCTGGACGGCGGCCTCGCAGCCGGCCCGGCTGAAGATGAAGGTGATCGCGGGGAGCAGGCCCTCGGCGTCGAGGCGGTCGATGACGTCGACGCGGCCCGGCGTCCAGACCCGGCCGGGGCGGCCGTTGGGCATGGAGCGGCCGCGGCCGCGGCCGAACTTGTCTCGCGGGTTGCGGTCCAGCTCGGAGCGGGCGAGGCGGACCAGCTCGGGGTTGACCGCCTTGGCCGGGTTGCGCGGGGCGTCCTTGGGGCGGCCGTCGCGGTCCGGGTTGGCGAACAGGTCGTACATCCGGTTGCCGGCCATCACGTGCTGCCAGAGCGGCACGGGGCGGTTCTCGGAGACGATCACGCGGGTGCCGCCGCGCACGGTGTCCAGCCAGTCGCCGAACTCCTCGGCGTTGGAGACGGTGGCGGAGAGCGAGACCAGGGTGACGGACTCGGGGAGGTGGATGATGACCTCCTCCCAGACTGCGCCGCGGAAGCGGTCGGCGAGGTAGTGCACCTCGTCCATGACCACGTAGCCGAGGCCGTTCAGGGTGCTCGAGCCCGCGTAGAGCATGTTGCGCAGCACCTCGGTGGTCATCACCACCACGGGCGCGTCGCCGTTGACCGTGTTGTCGCCGGTGAGCAGGCCGACCTTGGCGGCGCCGTAGCGCTTGACCAGGTCCCCGTACTTCTGGTTGGAGAGCGCCTTGATCGGCGTCGTGTAGAAGCACTTCCGCCCGCCCTGGAGGGCGAGGTGGACGGCGAACTCGCCGACGATCGTCTTGCCGGAGCCGGTGGGCGCGGCGACCAGGACGCCTTCGCCGGCCTCCAGGGCCTGGCAGGCCTCCAGCTGGAAGTCGTCCAGCGGGAAGTCGTAGAGCTGCTGGAAGCCGTACAGGGCCGTGGCCTGCTCCTTGGCCCGGCGGCGGAAGGCCGCGTACGCCTCGGCGGGGTTGAGCTCCCGGTCTTCGGGGTGCTCGGGCAGAGGGGTGTTCATCGCCGTCCGGGTGTGGTTGGTGTGATCTCGCATCTCAGCGAGAGGTTACCCGGGAGGACTGACATCGATAGCACCGTTTTTCCACGGGCCCGGATCAGTTCTCTCTCACATCCATAGTTGCAAATGTCTTCAAGTAGCTGCGAAGTGGTCACTCGGCGTACGGATTCGAACGTCTTCGGTCATCTGCAGTGAAGTCAGGCCCCGCCTCCCTACATTCGCTTCGACAGCCACCACTCACGGGAGTCCCCCGGTTACAGGAGGAGAAGACGATGGCGAATCTGGAGACCTCGCTCAAGGAGGCCATGGCCATCGACGGTGCGATCGGCATCGCCCTGGTCGACTACGGCAGCGGCATGGCGCTCGGCACCCTCGGCGACGGCGGCGAGCTGGACCTCAACGTCGCCGCCGCCGGCAACACCGACGTGGTCCGGGCCAAGATGCGGGCCATGGAGCTGCTCAACCTCCACGACAACGAGATCGAGGACATCCTGGTCAGCCTGACCAGCCAGTACCACCTGCTCCGGCCGCTCACCATGCCGAACGGCCGGGGCCTCTTCCTCTTCCTCGCGCTCAACCGCGGCCGCGCCAACCTGGCGATGGCCCGGCACCAGCTGAAGCGGATCGAGGTCGCACTGGAGATCTGAACGGACCGGTCACCAGAGAAGGGGGCGCCGTGGGGGTCGCGCTGTACCAGGCCAAGGCCGAGTTCTTCCGGATGCTCGGCCACCCGGTCCGGATCCGGGTCCTGGAGCTGCTTCAGGCCGGACCGACGCCCGTCCGGGACCTGCTGGCCGAGCTGGAGATCGAACCGTCCAGCCTCTCCCAACAGCTCGCCGTCCTGCGCCGGTCCGGCATCGTCACCGCCAGCCGCGAGGGCAGCACGGTGGTCTACGCCCTGGCCGGCACCGAGGTCGCCGACCTCCTCAGGACGGCCCGGCGGATCCTCACCGGGCTGATCGACGACCGGAACGTGCTGCTCGCCGAACTGCGCGCCGCCTCCGAGTGACCGCCCTCACCCCCGTCGCGAGAGCAGCTCCGCCAGGCCCGCCGCCAGCCTCCCGTACTCGTGCGGCCGGTTGTACAGCTGCGCGCTGATCCGCAGCACCCCGCCGCCCGGCCAGGGGCGCACCACCGTCCGCACGGCGTGGCACCGCCACAGCTCCGTCATCACCGCCACCGCCGCCTCGTCGCCCTCGCCCCGCCCCGGGGGCAGGCGCAGCGCGCGCATCGCCACGCCCGCGGTGGCCGGCAGCGGTTCCAGGCCGAGGCGGTCGGCCAGCACCGCCCCGCCGTGGGCGGCGAGCGCCTCGTTGTGCCGGCGCACCTGCCCGGCGCCGAGCTCGCGCAGCAGGCCGAACCCGGCCGGGGCGGCCAGCCAGGGCGTGTAGTCGTAGGTGCCGCGCCATTCGACGCTGGCCGGGAAGCCGCGGTGGTGCTCCCAGGAGAGGGCCAGCGGGCGGACCTTCCCGGTCCACTCGGGGCGGACGGCGAGGACACCGGTGGCGCGCGGGGCGAAGGCCCACTTGTGCAGGTTGCCGAACCAGAAGTCGGCGTCCGGTTCGACCGGCTCGGGCAGCATGCCGGGGGCGTGGGCGCCGTCCACCACGGTGGTGACGCCGCGTGCGCGCAGGGCGGCGAGCAGGCCCGGGCCGGCGATCCGGCGGGCGGTCGGCGAGCTGAGCTGGTCGAGCACGGCGAGCACCGTGCGGCCGGTGACGGCGGCGAGGACGGCGTCGCGGACGGCGTCCTCGTCCGGGGTGTCCAGCGGCAGCCGTACGGTGTGGACCTCGGCGCCGGCCTCCCCGGCGCGCCGGTGGACGGCCCGGGTGACGGCGCCGTAGCCGTGGTCGGTGACCAGGATCCGGTCGCCGGGCGCCAGCGGGACGCTGTCCAGGGCCACCGCGACGGCCTCGGTGACGTTGGCGACCAGGGCGAGCCGGGCCGGGTCGGTGCCCAGCTCGGCGGCGAGCGCGGTGCGGGCGGCGCCGACCCGCCGGGGCAGGTCCGCGAAGAAGCCGTCGGGGTCGCGCTCCTGCTCGGCCCGGAGCCGTTCCTGCTCCTGCTGCACGGGGACGGGCACCGTGCCGTAGGAGCCGTGGTTGAGGTGGGCCGCGCCGGGATCCAGGGTGAACAGCTGGTCCGTACCGGGCAGCGGCGCCGGCGGTTCGGCGGTCCGCGGGTCCTCGATCACTTCGCCTCCAGGGGTCCTGTTCTGCGGTGACATCATAGTGGTGTGTGACATTTCACATGTCGTACCACTGGTCCGGGCAGCGCCGCGCGGAGAACATCGGGCCGTGACCATCACCGACCCCTTCCTCTCCCTCAGCGCCCGCACGGGCCGCTTCGGCTTCGGCGCTCCGCGTGCGATCGTCCTCAGCGAGGACGGCACCCGGCTGCTGCTGCTCCGCTCCACCGGCGCCGAGGACCAGGTCGACCGGCTCCACCTGCTCGACCTGGCCACCGGCGAGGAGCGCCTCGTCGCCGACCCCGCCGTACTCGCCCCCGGCCGCACCGGCGACCCGGCCGACCTCCCGGCCGTCGAACGCCGGCTGCGCGAGCGGATCCGGCTCACCGCCGCCGGCATCGGCTCCTACGCCGCCACCGCCGACCTCGCCGTCGCCGTCCTCGCCCTCGACGGGCGGCTCTTCCGCGCCGACACCACCGCCGGCACCTGCACCGAACTCCCCACCGCCGGGACCGCCTTCGACCCGCGTCCCGACCCGGCCGGCCACCGCGTCGCCTACGTCGCCGACGACGCCCTGTACGTCACGCCCGGCCTCGTGCCGCTCAGCCCCGCCGACGGCGCGCGCTGGGGCGTCGCCGAGTTCGCCGCCGCCGAGGAGCTGGGCCGCTCCCGCGGCCACTGGTGGCGCCCGGACGGCGGCGCCCTGCTCGCCGCCCGGGTGGACGAATCCGCCCTGCCACGCCGGTACTTCGCCGACCCGGCCCGCCCGGACGAGCAGCCGGAGGACTTCGCCTACCCGCAGGCCGGCGGCCCCAACGCGGACGTCCAGCTCTGGGTCCTCGGCCTGGACGGCGGCCGCGTCCGGCTCCGCTGGGACGACACCGGGTTCCCGTACCTCTGCGCCGCCGAATGGGCTGGCACCGGCGAGGTGCTGCTCACCGTCGCCGACCGGCTCCAGCAGCACGTCCTGCTGCTCAGCGCCGACCCGGCCACCGGCGACACCACCGAACTCTCCCGCACCAGCGACGCGTTCTGGGTGGACGACCTACCGGGCACGCCCGCCCGGCTGGCCGACGGGCGGCTGCTCACCGTCCACGACACCCCCGAGGCGCGCGGCCTGGCCCTGGACGGCAAGCCGCTGGACACCACCGGGCTGCAGATCCGCCGCGTGGTCGGCCGGCTGCGCGGCCGGCTGCTCTGCGAGACCGGCGAGGGCGACCCGTTCGACCAGCACGTCCACCTGGTCGACCCGGACGGCGGCCGGCCCGAGCGGCTGAGCACCGGCCCCGGCGTCCACTCCGCGCTCGCCGCCGACGAGACCCTGTTGCTCAGCTGCGCCGGGCCGGACGGCGTCCGCCGGACGGTGCGCCACGACGAGGGCGAACTCGAACTCACCGACCTCTCCGCCGCACTGCCCTACCGAGTGAGCCCGCAACGCGCCCGGGTCACCGAACTCGCCCTGCCCACCGCCGTGGTGTACCCGCGCGACCACGTGCCCGGCCGGCGGCTGCCCGTCCTGCTGGACGTCTACGGCGGGCCCGGCTTCCAGGCGGTGGCCAACGAGCCGCGCCGCTGGCAGCTCCGCCAGTGGTGGGCCGACCAGGGCTTCGCCGTGGTCACGACCGACAACCGGGGCACCCCGTTCGTCACGCCCGCCTTCACCAGGGCGATCTTCCGCCGGTTCTCGCAGGTCGCCCTGGACGACCAGGTGGCCGCCCTGCAGGCACTCGCCGCCGACCACCCCGACCTCGACCTCGGCCGGGTCGGCGTCCGCGGCTGGTCCTACGGCGGCTACTTCGCGGCGCTGGCCGTGCTGCGCCGCCCCGACGTCTTCCACGCCGCCTGCGCGGGCGCCCCGCCCACCGACTTCCGCCGGTACGACACCGCCTACACCGAGCGCTACCTGGGCCTGCCGCAGCAGAACCCCGAGGGGTACGCCGCGGACGACCTGGTACCCGACGCACCGTCACTCACCAGGCCACTGCTGCTGATCCACGGGCTGGCCGACGACAACGTGCACCCCTCGCACACCCTGCGGCTCTCCCAGGCGCTGACCCGGGCCGGCCGGCCGCACAGCGTGCTGCCGCTTCCCGGCGTCACCCACATGACCCCGGGCGGCGTGCAGGAGCAGGTCACCCAGGCCGAACTGGCCTTCCTGCGCGCCTCCTTGTCGGGGTGATCCGTTGTGGCGGGCGGCGGCGCCTGCCAGACTCCCGCCGGGACCGGCGTCCACCCGGGCGCCGGACCGGACGGGGAGGAACAGACGGATGAGAATCAGCAGACCGGGCCCGGTCTCGCAGCGGCAGTGGACCCCCTTGACCGTCGTCAACGGCGGGCTCGCCTTCGCGCTGGAACTGGGGCTGCTGGCGGCGCTCTGCTACTGGGGCTTCAGGACCGGCTCCGGCCCGCTCACCCGGGCCCTGCTCGGGCTGGGCGCGCCGGCCCTCGCGGCAGTCACCTGGGGGCTCTTCCTGGCCGCGGGCGGCCCCACCGTACGACTGCCGCTGGCCGCGGAGATCGCGCTCAAGCTGGCGGTCTTCGCGGTCGGCGCGCTGGCCCTGAACGCCGCCGGCCGCCCCGCCCTGGGGCTGGTGTTCGGGGCCCTGGCACTGATCAGCGTGACCGTGGAGTACACCACGGGCTGACCGAACGCCAACCCTCCGGCGCCGCACGACCGCACGGTCGTGCGGCGCTCTGCGTTCCGCCCTCGTCCGGCGTCTTCCGTGTGACCCATGACATGTGAAATATTACCTGCGCTCCACGACCGTCGGCCTTCCCCCCGACCGTTGCCCCCGACCACCCACCGTCCGGAAAGGACCGGTCAGTTGCGCAGACTGTCCGCGGCACTCGCGGCAGCGCTCACCACGAGCGCGATAGCGGCCACCCTCCTCGGCACCCCCGCCCAGGCCGCACCCCCCTCCCCCGCCACCACCGCCGCCGTCACCGCCCAGGCCGCCGACGAGGGCGGCGCCGAGGCCCCGCCCGGCCCGCTCGCCCCGCAGGAGCGCGAGCGCCAGTCGCTGCGCACCAAGGCACTGGAGCAGCTCAACAAGGGCTCCGTGGCCAAGACCGCGGAGAAGCGCGCGCCCGCCAAGGTGAAGATCGGCAACGACTACGTCCAGCTGGCGCAGCAGCGCAAGGACAAGGTCTTCGTCATCCTCGCCCAGTTCGGCGACGAGGTGGACAACACCACCCAGTACAACGGCCGGCCCCGCTACGGCGGAACGCCCGGCCCGCGGCACAACACCATCCCGCAGCCCGGCCGGAGCGACAACCACACGCTCTGGAACGCCGACTTCGGCCGCGACTACTACCAGCAGATGTTCTTCGACGACACGCCCGGCGCGGTCTCGATGCGCAACTACTACCGCACCCAGTCCTCCGGCCGGTACGACGTCGAGGGCACCGTCAGCGACTGGGTCACCGTGCCGTACAACGAGGCCCGCTACGGCAGCAACAAGGGCCCGCAGGGGTCCGGCGCCTGGACCCAGGCCCAGGAGTTCGTCCGGGACGCCGTCAAGGCCTGGTACGACGGCGAGATCGCCAAGGGCCGGACGGCCGCGGACGTGAAGGCCGAGCTGGCCCAGTACGACGTCTACGACCGCTACGACCACGACAAGGACGGCGAGTTCAGCCAGCCCGACGGCTACCTCGACAACGTCATCGTGGTGCACGCGGGCGTCGACGAGACCTGGGGCGGCGGCGCGCAGGGCGCCGACGCGCTGTGGGCGCACCGCAGTTGGGCGTTCCCGGACCCGGCCGGCCAGACCGGCCCGGCGGGCAACAAGATCGGCGGCGCGCCGGTCGGCGACACCGGCCTCTACGTCTACGACTACGTGCAGGGCGGCGAGAACAGCGGAGTCGGCCTGTTCTCCCACGAGTTCGGCCACAACCTCGGCCTGCCCGACCTGTACAGCACCAGCGGCGGCGACAACAGCGTCAACTTCTGGTCGCTGATGTCCTCCGGCTCCTACCTGGGCAAGGGCAAGAACACCACCGGCGGCTACCCCGGTGACCTCGACGCCTGGAGCAAGCTGCAGTTCGGCTGGCTCAACTACGACGACGCGCAGGCCGCCACCCGCTCCAGCCACGCCCTCGGGGTCAGCGGCTACAACACCGACCAGGCCCAGGCCGTCCTGGTGCACCTGCCGGACGGCACCACCGACACCGACCTCACCGACCCGTACCAGGGCGGCAGGCACTGGTGGAGCGACACCGGCGACAACCTGGACAACGCACTGGCGCGCGACGTCGACCTGCGCACGGTGAGCGGGCCGGTCACGCTGACCGCCGCCACCTGGTACGACATCGAGCAGGACTACGACTTCCTGGCCGTCGAGGCCTCCACCGACGCGGGCAGGACCTGGAAGGCGCTCGGCGGCACCGTCGACGGCGCGCCGATCGGCAACACCACGGCCAACACCCCCGGCCTCACCGGTGCTTCGGGCGCGTACCGGCAGCTGTCGATCCCGCTGGACGGCTACGCCGGCCAGACGGTCCGGCTGCGGTTCCACGTCACCTCCGACAACAACACGCACGGCCGTGGCGTCCTGGTCGACGCCGTCCGGATCGCCGCCGGGGCCACCGAGCTGTTCGCCGACGGCGCCGAGGACGGCACCGCCGGCTGGACGGCCACCGGGTTCACCGTCGTCACCGGCCGCACCGCCGTCAAGCAGCACCCGCGCGCCTACCTGGTGGAGAACCGCCGGTACGCCGGCTACGGCGCCTTCCTGAAGACCGGCCCGTACAACTTCGGGTACACCGGGGTCGACAACAAGAAGGACATCGTCGACAACTACCCGTACCAGGAGGGCGTGCTGGTCTGGCTCTGGGACACCGGGTACGGCGACAACAACACCAAGGACCACCCGGGCGGCGGCCTGATCCTGCCGGTCGACGCGCACCCGGCGCCGATCCGGTTCGCCGACGGCTCGCTGGTCAACGGCCGCGCGCAGACCTACGACGCGACCTTCTCGCTGAAGCCGACCACCGCGTTCACCCTGCACAAGGGCGGCGTCCCGGTGCGGATCGGCGCCGAGCCGGCCGTCCCGGCGTTCAACGACCACTCCGGCGTCTACTCCGACCCGGCCACCCCGCAGCTCTCGGTGAAGGTGCCGGACACCAACACGAAGATCGAGGTGGTCCGCGAGGCCCAGGGCGGCCGGATCACCACCGTCCGGGTGGGCCCGGCCTCCTGAGCACGGCCCCCGGCAGCGCAACGGCCGTGGCCCCCGGATCCGTCCGGGGGCCACGGCCTTCGGTCTTCCCCCGCGGGTAGCCGTGGGGCGGGGACGCGGGCACCCGGCCCGTCGGGCCCGTCCCCTCCCCACCGCCCCACCGCCCCAGCCCCCAGCCCCGGCTCCCCAGCCCTCGCATGCGCGGCCGCAGCCGCAGCCCAGAAGGCCCGTACCCCTCGCTCCCGGGTACGGGCCTTCGACGTCGTGGAACCCGGTCGGGCGCGGCCCTCAAGAGGTTCCCCGCCGCGCCCGACCGGGAGTCGGAGAGGGGCCCGTCGACGGGCCCCGGGGTGGAGCCGTACCGCCCGGCGTGGGGAGACGGGGCGGTACGGCGGTCGGGGGAGGCCTACGCCTCCGGGAAGTGGCAGGCCGCCTGCCGGGCGCCCGGCCCGGCGATCTGCAGCAGCGGCCGTTCCGTGCGGCAGATCTCCTGCGCCTTCGGGCAGCGCGGGTGGAAGGTGCAGCCCGTCGGCGGATTGGCCGGGCTCGGCGGGTCGCCGAGCAGCACGATCCGCTCGCGCGCCCGCTCGGCCGCCGGGTCCGGCAGCGGCACGGCGGAGAGCAGCGCCCGGGTGTACGGGTGGGCCGGGTTGCCGTACACCTCCGCCTTGTCGCCGATCTCGACGATCCGGCCGAGGTACATCACCGCGACCCGGTCGCAGACCCGCTTGACCACCGAGAGGTCGTGCGCGATGAACACGTACGCCAGGCCCAGCTCGTCCTGGAGCCGCTCCATCAGGTTGACCACCTGGGCCTGGATCGAGACGTCCAGCGCGGAGACCGGCTCGTCGGCGATCACCAGCCGGGGCGAGGTGGCCAGGGAGCGGGCGATCCCGATCCGCTGGGCCTGGCCGCCGGAGAACTCGTGCGGGTAGCGGTCGAGGTGTTCGGGGATCAGCCCGACCAGCTCCATCAGCTCGGCGGCCCGCTTCCGCGCCTCGGCCGCGCCCGAGCCCTGGACCAGCAGCGGTTCGGAGATGATCCGGGCCACCGTCTGGCGGGGGTTGAGCGAGGAGTACGGGTCCTGGAAGACCATCTGCAGGTGCCGTCGGTGCGGCCGCAGCTGGGCCTGCGACAGGCCGCCGATCTCGGTGCCGTCGAAGGTGACGGTGCCCGAGGTCGGGTCGAGCAGACGGACGATCATGCGCCCGGTGGTCGACTTGCCGCAGCCGGACTCGCCGACCAGGCCGAGCGTCTCGCCCTTGCCGACGTCGAAGCTGACCCCGTCCACGGCCCGGACCGGGGCGCCGGCCCGGCCGGCCCGGCCGCGCTTGCCGGGGAACGTCTTCACCAAGTCCCGCACCGACAACAGCGGTTCGAACGGCTTGGCGGCGGCCGGGGACGGCTGGGCGGTCATGAACGGGCTCCTTGCGGCACCAGCGGCAGGTGGCAGGCGGCCTGGTGGCCGGGGGCGAGCGGGCCGAGCGCGGGGCGCTCGGCCAGGCAGCGGGCGTGCTCCTCGGCGGTGGCCGCGGTGGTGCGGGCGCAGCGCGGGGCGAAGGAGCAGCCGGGGGCGGGGGCGATCAGCGACGGCGGGCTGCCGGGGATGGCCCGCAGCGGGGCGTCGTCGGTGTCGTCGAGGCGGGGCAGCGAGTCGAGCAGCCCGCGGGTGTACGGGTGCGCGGGGGCGCCGAACAGGCGGTCCACGGCGGCCTGTTCGGCGGCCCGGCCGCCGTACATGACCAGGACCTCGTGGGCGACCCGGGCGACCACGCCCAGGTCGTGGGTGATCATGACGACGCCGAGGCCGCGGTCCTGCTGGATCCGGGCGATCAGGTCGAGGATCTGGGCCTGGACGGTGACGTCGAGGGCGGTGGTGGGCTCGTCGGCGATCAGCAGGTCGGGTTCGCAGGCGAGTGCCATGGCGATCATCACGCGCTGGCGCATGCCGCCGGAGAACTGGTGCGGGTACTCGTCGACCCGGCGGGCGGGTTCGGGGATGCCGACCTCGCCGAGCATCTCCACCGCGCGCTCGCGGCCGGCCTTGCGGGAGGCCTTGAAGTGCACCCGGTAGTGCTCGGCGATCTGCTCGCCGACGGTGTAGAAGGGGTGCAGGCTGGAGAGCGGGTCCTGGAAGATCATGGCGATCCGCCGGCCCCGGACGGTGCCCAGCTGCCGCTCACCCAGCCCGTTCAGCTCCTGCCCGGCGAGCCGGATCGAGCCGGTGACGGCGGCGCCGCGGTGCAGGCCCATCACGGCGAGCGAGGTGACGGACTTGCCGCTGCCGGACTCCCCGACCAGGCCGAGGGTCTGCCCGGCCGCCACGGTGAAGGAGATGCCGTCGACGGCCCGGACGGTGCCGCGCGGGGTGTCGAAGGAGACTGCGAGATCCTCGACCTCCAACAGTGCCATCAGTACCTCACTCTCGGGTCGACCACCGCGTAGAGCAGGTCGACCAGCAGGTTCGCCGCGACGATGAAGAAGGCCGCGAGCAGGGTGACGCCGAGGATGACCGGCTGGTCGGAGCGGATCAGCCCGTCGTAGAAGAGCCGGCCGACCCCGGGCAGGCCGAAGATGGACTCGGTGATGACGGCGCCGGCGAGCAGGCCGCCGAGGTCGATGCCGAAGATGGTCAGGATGGGGGTCATCCCGGAGCGCAGCCCGTGCTTGACCGTCACGGTCAGCGCGGGCAGGCCCTTGGCGCGGGCCGTCCGGATGTACGGCTCGGCCATCGTCTCGATCATCGAGTTGCGGCTCTGCCGGGCGTACATGGCCGCGTACAGCAGGGCCAGCGCGATCCACGGGAGCAGCAGGTTGGAGGCCCAGCCGAAGGGGTCGTCGGTGAGCGCGTGGTACGACGGGTAGGGCAGCAGGCCGGCGGTCCGCACGACGCCCCAGATCAGCATGATCGAGGTGAAGTAGACCGGCAGCGACGCGGTGCCGACCGAGAGCACCATCAGGGTCTTGTCGGTGAGGCCGCCCTTGCGCAGGGCCGAGGTGATGCCGGCGCCGAGGCCGAGGACCAGCCAGAGCACCGCCGCACCGAAGGCGAGCGAGACGGAGACCGGCAGGCGGTCGGTGAGCAGGTCCCAGACCGGCAGCCCGTACTCGTAGGAGTAGCCCAGGCACGGGAAGCCGCAGTGCACGGCGCTGGGGCCGCTGCCGTAGTCGCGGCCGGCGAAGATGCCGAGCAGGTAGCTGCCGAACTGGTCCCAGACCGGCTTGTCCAGGCCCATCGCCACCTTGACGGCGTCAAGTCGCTCGGGGCTGCACGTCTTGCCGCAGGCGGCCGCGGCCGGGTCGTTGGGCAGCAGGTAGAAGATGGTGAAGGTGATCGCGCAGATGGCGAGCAGGATGCCCGCGACGCCGATCAGCCGGCGGCCGAGGTAGATGATCACGACCGGCCTCCCCGGGGGTCGAGGATGTCGCGCAGCGCGTCACCGAGCAGGGTGAAGGCGAGCACCGCGATGAAGAGGAAGACCGTCGGGATGAGGAAGTACGTCGGATCGGTCTCGTAGTGCAGGATGCTCTCGGCGATCATCTGGCCCCAGGACGCGGTGGGCGGGCGGACGCCCACGCCGAGGTAGCTCAGGGCGGCCTCGGTGGCGATCATGCCGGGGATCAGCAGCGTGGTGTACGCGATGATCGGGCCGGAGACGTTCGGCAGGATCTCCCGGGTGAGGATGCGCCAGGACCGGGCTCCGCCGACCTTGGCCGCCTCGACGTACTCGCGGTGCTTGAGCGAGAGGGTCTGACCGCGCACCACCCGGGCGATGCCGGGCCAGCCGAACAGGCCGATCACCAGGGTCATCAGCAGGATCCGGTTGACGTCCTTGGCCACCGACATCATGGCGATCATGAAGATCAGCGAGGGGAAGGACATCGTGAGGTCCATCAGCCGGGAGAGCGCCGCGTCGATGCGGCCGCCGAAGTAGCCGGCCACGATCCCGGCCAGGGTGCCGACGATCACGACCAGGGCGGTCGCGATGAACGCGATCAGCAGCGACACCTGGCCGCCGTGCAGGACGCGGGCGAACAGGTCGCGGCCCGAGCCGGGTTCGACGCCGAGCCAGTGCCGGGTGCCGATCCCGCCGAAGTCGCCGATCGGCGTGCCGCCGATGTAGGGGTCGACGGCGCGCTTGTCGAACTCCTCCGGGGTCCAGCCGCCGAGCGAGCTCAACGGGCCCGCCAGGGCGGCCGCCAGGATCAACACGGCGACGGTGATCAGGCCGAACCGGGCCGAGCCCCTGGCCCACAGCTGGTCCCAGACCAGCCGCCAGGGCCCGCGCCCGGCGGCCTTCGCGGGGCCCGCCGCCGTGACCTCCACGGCGGCGGGCTCAGTGGTTGTACTCATCGGTGACGGTCCCTCAGCCCTGGCTCTTCGAGGGGTCCTTGAGGCCGATCACAGCCATGTCGATCATGCCGGCGTAACCGGAGTTGCCGAACGCGCCGGCCACGTTGGTGCCGGCCAGCAGCGGGCGGCGCTGCCACATCAGCGGAACGGCCGGGGCCTTCTTCACCAGGTCCTCGTCCAGCTGCTTCCAGGCGGCGTTGGCCTCGGCCAGGTCGGTCATGGCCGCGATCTGGTCCATCCGGTCCATCGTGGCCTGGTCCCGGAACTGGCTGTAGTTGCCCTGGTTGCCCTTCTCCTTGATGGTGCGGCCGTCGAAGAGGAAGGGCAGGAAGGTCGCGGCGGACGGGTAGTCCGGGCACCAGCCGTTGATGTACAGCTCGGGGGCGTTCTTGGTGTCGCCGACGGCGTCGGCGATGGCGGACGCGTCCACGGTGTTGACGGTGACCTGGACGCCGGCCTTGGCCAGCGACTGCTGGAGCGCCTCACCGCGGCTCTTGTCGCCGATGGAAACGGTGAGCGAGACCTTGAGGTCGGCCTTGCCGGCCGCCTTGAGCAGCTCCTTGGCCTTCGCCGGGTCGCCGGCGGCCGGGATCTTCAGCGGGTCGGCCTTGGCGCCGCCGGTCAGCGCGGGCGGCAGGAAGGAGGTGGCGACGTCGGCCATCGCCGGGCCGCCGAACGCGGTGACCTGGGCCTCGCGGTCGACGGCGTACATCATCGCCTCGCGCACCTTCGGGTCGTCGAAGGGCGCCTTGGCGGTGTTCAGGTACAGCATGTCGGTACAGCCGGTCTGCTCGGCCACCATGCGGGACTTGACGTCCGCCTTGGGCAGCACCTTGGCGACGGACTCGTGCTGCATCCACGGCATCTCGACGGTGGAGGCGTCCGCGCCCTCGCTGGCGATGATCCGGTCGTCGGCCTGGCCGCCCTTGAGGCCCTGGGTGACCACGATCTTGTCCGGGTACGCCTTGCGGACCGTGTCGGTGGACTGGTCCCAGTTGGTGTTGCGGACCAGGACGAGCTGCTTGCCGCGGTCGTAGGAGGCGATCTTGTACGGCCCGGAGGCGAACGGCCGCGAGTCGTACTGGGTGCCCTTCTCCTGGGCCTGCGGCACCGGGGAGAAGGTCGGCAGGGTGGCGGTGTAGGAGAACTCGGCGACCGGGCGCTTCAGGTGGAAGACGATGGTCTTGTCGTCCGGGGTCTCGATGCTGGGCAGGTGCTCACCCGTCAGCGGGCCCTTGTAGTTCTCGCCGCCGGCCAGGTACTGGATCGCGTAGTCGGGGCCGCCGGTGAGGTCCGGGGAGAAGGACCGCTCGACGTTGTACTTGACGTCGGCGGACTTGATCGGGCTGCCGTCCTCGTACTTCAACCCGTCGCGCAGGGTGAAGGTCCAGGTCTTGCCGCCGTCGGAGGACTTGCCGAGGTCGGTGGCGAGGTCCGGGACGATCTCGCTGCCGGCGGCGCCCGGCTCGGCCTTGAAGGTGACCAGGGTGCGGTAGATCAGGCGGGTGCCGAAGTCCATGTGCGGCAGGACCCAGTTGCGGGCGGGGTCGAGGTGGGCGAAGTCCTGGTTGGTGAGGACGGTGAGGGTGCCGCCCTTGACCGGGGTGCCGCCGATGATCGAGCCGGACTCCGCGCCCGGGCCCTTGGTGCTCGTGGCCGCGGCGTCCCCGCCGGTGTCGCTCTTGTCGTTCTTGCAGGCCCCGAGGCCGAGGGTGAGTGTGGCCGCGAGGGCCGCCGCGAGGGCGGCGTGGGTGCGCCTGGTCATGTGCAACTCCGCAGTGGGGGGCCCGCCGTAGGCCCGTGGTCCGGCCCCGGGGCTGGTCCGGGGCCCGGCCGGGGAGGGCGACCTCAGGGGGTCTAGCCGCTCCGCGGTGTGACCCGTAACATAGTAATGTGAAATTGCACTGCACAAGAGGTGGCGCGCCCCGTTACCGAGCTGTGTCCGTGCAACCCTCCAGCCCCGCTTAGGAGAACACCCGGTGACCCTCCGTCAGACCGGTCTCAACACCGGCAGCCACGACCTGCCCGTCTCCCCCGCCCTCGACGCCTTCATGGGCACCTCCTGGGCCCCCACCCCGCTCCCGGCCGACCAGCGCGTCCCCGGGTACGCCGCGCTGCCCGGCCGCCACGCCCGCCTCTCCGCCGCCTTCCCCGGCGAGCGGCTGATCGTCCCCGCCGGCGAACTCAAGGTCCGCAGCAACGACACCGACTACCGGTTCCGCCCGCACAGCGCCTACGCCTGGCTCACCGGCCTCACCGGCGAGGACCAGGTCGGCCACGTCCTCGTCCTCGAACCGGCCGGCCCCGAGGGCCACGAGCCCGTCCTCTACCTGCGCCCGCGCTCCCCCCGCGGCGGCGACCCCGTCCGCGGCGCCGAGTTCTACCGCGACCGCCGCTACGGCGAGTTCTGGGTCGGCCGCCGTCCCGACCTCGCCGAGGCCTCCCGGCTCACCGGCCTGGCCACCGGGCACCTCGACGACCTCGACAAGCTGCTCACCGGCCCGCAGCCCGCCGGCACCCGGGTTCTCGCCGGCATCGCCCCCTCGCTCGACGCCGCCACCGGCCGCCCCGGCTCCCCGCAGCTCGCCGAGGGCGACGCCGCACTCGCCGCGGTGCTCTCCGAACTCCGCCTCGTCAAGGACGCCTGGGAGGTCGACCAGCTCCAACTCTCCGTCGACCACACCGTCCTGGGCTTCCAGGACGTCGTCCGCGCCCTGCCCGACGCCCTGCGCCACCACCGCGGCGAGCGCTGGATCGAGGGCGTGTTCAACCTCCGCGCCCGCGCCGAGGGCAACGGCACCGGCTACGAGACCATCGCCGCCTCCGGAGCCCACGCCTGCGTCCTGCACTGGATCCGCAACGACGGCCCGCTCGACCCCGGCGCCCTGCTGCTGCTCGACGCCGGCGTCGAGACCGACACCCTCTACACCGCCGACATCACCCGCACCCTCCCGCTCTCCGGCACCTTCACCGACGTCCAGCGGCAGGCCTACGAACTGGTCCTCGCCGCCCAGGACGCCGGCATCGCCGCCCTGCGCCCGGGCGCCCGGTTCCGCGACTTCCACCACGCCGCGATGCGCGTCATCGCCGAAGGCCTGGCCGACTGGGGCGTCCTGCGGGTCCCCGCCGAACAGGCGCTCGCCGAGGACAGCGGCGTCTACCGCCGCTACACCCTCTGCGGCACCGGCCACATGCTCGGGCTCGACGTCCACGACTGCGCCAAGGCCCGCGCCGAGACCTACCTCGACGGCGTCCTCGAGGAGGGCCACGTCCTCACCGTGGAACCCGGCCTCTACCTCCAGCCCGACGACGAGACCCTCCCGCTGGAACTCCGCGGCCTCGGCATCCGCATCGAGGACGACCTCGTGATCACCTCCGACGGCGCCCGCCTCATGTCCGGCGCCCTGCCCCGCACCGTGCCCGCCCTCGAATCCTGGATGTCCGCCCTTCTCGCCTGAGCCCCTCCGCCACCGCCACGGGGTGCGGTGACAGGGGGGTGCGGTGACAAGGGGGGTGCGGTGACAGGGGGTCAGCAGCAAGGGGGTCGACGGCAGAGGATCGGCGGCGGGGGTCGACGACCGGGGGTCTGATTCAGGCGAGCCCGATCGTCCGATCCCCTGCCGCACGGTGGCCTCGCCCCCGCCGCCGATACGCGGCGGCGCGGGCCCGCGGGCCGTCCGGGCCGACCGCCTGCCCGTGCTCGATCTGCGACGCCCTCGCCCGGCTCACCCCGAGGTGTGCGCCCCGGCGATGGGATGATCAGCGGTATGAGTGCATCCGGAGTCGAGCTGCTGACGCCCGCGGAGGCGGTCGAGCGGTCCGGGTTCAGCCTGGACACCCTGCGGTACTACGAGAAGATCGGGCTGCTGGGCGCGGTGCAGCGGGCCCGGACCGGCCACCGGCGGTTCAGCGAGGACGACCTGGCCTGGCTCGCCATGCTGCGCTGCCTGCGGGACACCGGGATGCCGATCGCGGCCATGCTGCGCTTCACCGAGCTGGCCCGCGGCGGGGACACGACGGTGGCGGAGCGGCTCACCGTGCTGGAGGAGCACGACGCGCAGGTGGAGGAGCAGATCGCCCACCTGCGGCGCCAGCAGCACCACATCCGGGCGAAGATCGGCCACTACCGCTCCGTGCTCAGCGACGAGCCCGCTCCCACAGCTCCCTGACGATCTCCGCGGCCGGCCCGCCGCGGGCCGCCCGGTGCCCGGTGCCGGCCCACAGGTGCATCGCCGCGGTGTCCGCCCGCGCGGCCGCCGCCGCGCGCAGCGGCTGGGTGAGGTGGTGCACCTCGGGGTAGACGGCCGGCGCGTACGGCCCGAACCGCTCGATGAACGCGTTGCCCAGGCCGCGGGCGGGCCGGCCGGTGAAGGCGCGGGTCACCACCGTGCCGGGCAGTTCGGCCAGCGCCGCCCGGTGCGCCGCCGACGCGCCGGACTCGTCGGCCCGCAGCAGCGCCGTCCCCAGCTGGGCGGCCACCGCCCCGGCCCGCAGCGCGGCCGCGATCGCCGGCCCGTCGGCCAGGCCACCCGCCGCGATCAGCGGCAGTGCCGTCACCGCCCTTACGGCGGGCAGCAGTTCGAGCAGCGGGACGTTTCCCGGCCGGTCCGCCACCCGGTGGGTGGCCCGGTGCCCGCCCGCCTCGGGGCCCTGCACGCAGAGCGCGTCCATCCCGGCCGCCTCGGCGCGCCGCGCCTCCTCGGGCGTGGTGACGGTGCCGACCTGGTAACTGCCGGCCGCCCGCAGGGCCCGCACCTCCTCGGGTGCGGGCAGGCCGAAGGTGTACGACACCGCGGGGACGGGCACCGGCCCGGCCAGCAGCGCGGCGATCTTGGCGTCCCAGTCGTCACGGTCCGGCGCGATCGCCCCGGGCAGCCGGACACCCCGGCGCTCGGCTTCCGGCAGCAGGCGCTCCCGGTACGCGGCGACGGCCCGCGCGTCGCCGGGCCCGGCGGGCCCGGCCGGAACGAAGAGGTTCACGCCGAACGGCCGGTCCGTCAGCTCCCGGACGCGCTCGATCTGTCCGGCCATCGCGTCGGCGCTCCGGTACCCGGCCGCGAGGAACCCGAGCCCGCCCGTCCCGTTCACCGCGGCCACCAGCTCCGGTGTGGACGCCCCGCCCGCCATGGGCGCGGCGATGACGGGAACGGCGAGCTCGTCGAGGCGGACGGCGGCCATCCGGGTTCCTCCACTCCACGCAACGGTTCGAACCCGTCCCACCCTACGTCCGCCCGCCGGCCCGCCGGGTGTCCCTCGGGCGTCCCTCACACCCCCCGGCGGATCAGCCCCCGCGCCCGTGCCTCCCGCACCGCCGCCGTACGCGAGTCCACGCCCAACTTCGTGTAGATGTGCACCAGGTGCGACTTCACCGTCGCCTGGCTCAGGTGCAGCCGCTGGCTGACCTGCTGGTTGGTCAGCCCGTCCGCGACCAGCCCGAGCACCTCCGTCTCGCGCGCGCTGAGCGCCGCCGACGGCGTGCGCATCCGCTCCAGCAGCCGGTCCGCCACCGTCGCGGCCAGCGCCGTGCGCCCGGCCGCCGCCGAGCGGACGGCCCGCGCCAGCTCCTCGGGCGGCGCGTCCTTGAGCAGGTACCCGGTGGCCCCGGCCTCCAGCGCGGGGAGGGTGTCGGCGTCGGTGTCGTACGTGGTGACGACGAGCACCCGCGGCGCCCCGGCACCCCGGGCGGTGATCGCGGCGGTGGCCTGGGCGCCGTTCATCGCCGAGCCGGGCCCGAACTGGAGGTCCATCAGCACCACGTCCACCTCGACCTCCTCGGCGAGCTGCACGGCCCGCTCGGCGGTGGCGGCCTCGGCGACGATGGCGAAGTCGGGTTCGCTCTCCAGGACGGCCCGCAGGCCGGCCCGGACCACCGGGTGGTCGTCGGCCAGCAACAGCCGGATCACCTGATCACTCACGCACGTTCCTCGATCACGTAGGTTCCTCTCTCGAAGCATTCGGCGCACCCGCAGGCCCGGAAGGGCGCGCAGGACCCGAAGCACCCGGCGCACCCGGCGCAC
Organism: Kitasatospora sp. NPDC032757; assembly: GCF_055579305.1. NCBI lineage: Bacteria > Bacillati > Actinomycetota > Actinomycetes > Kitasatosporales > Streptomycetaceae > Kitasatospora > Kitasatospora sp. NPDC032757. The sequence goes on from NZ_JBVINN010000001.1 coordinate 653,079, forward strand.
CCGCAGCCCTCGACGCACCTGCCGTCCCCGAGGCACCCGGCGCACCCGGCCCACCCGAGGCGCCCGCCCCGGCGGGCACCGGCAGCAGCACGGCGAGCGCCGTCCCCTCCCCCGGCGCGGACTCGACGGTGAAGGTACCGCCCAGCGCCCGCGCCCTGGCCCGCATCGACGGCAGCCCGAAGCCGCCGTCCCCGCCGGCCCCGCCCGTACCCGCGCCCGCGGCGACCGCCGCCGGGTCGAACCCCGTCCCGTCGTCGAACACGTCCAGCGCCACCTCACCCTCCATGTAGCTGAGCGTCACCTCCGCGTGCGAGGCCTCGGCGTGCCGCACCGCGTTGCCGAGCGCGGACTGCGCGATCCGCAGCAGCGCCACCTCCTGCGGCGTCGGCAGCTGCACCCGGTCCCCGGAGACGTGCAGGCGGACGGAGAGACCGCTGTGCGCCGTGGTGGTGGCGCAGAGCCGCTCCAGCGCGACCGGCAGCGAAGCGCCCTCCAGGTCGGCCGGGGTGAGCGCTCGGACGAAGCGCCGGGCCTCGGCGAGGTTGTCCTGGGCGGCCTGCCGGGCCTGTTCGACGTAGCCGGCGGCGGCCTCGGTCCGCTCGGGCAGCGCCCGTTGGGCGGCCCGCAGCAGCAGCTGGATGCTAGAGAGGCTCTGCGCGAGGGTGTCGTGGATCTCCCGGGCGAGCCGTTCGCGCTCGGCGAGCACGCCGGCCGCGTGGTGGGCGGCGGCGGCGTCCGCGCGGGCGGCGGTGAGCTCGTCGATGAGCCGGCGCCGTTCCTCGCTCTCCCGGTAGAGCGCCTGGTAGCCGAGGACGGTGGCGGTGGCGACGGCCGCGCCGAGCGCGGGCCCGATGGCGGAGGCCAGGCTGAACGTGTGCTGGTGCCAGGACCACGCCGCGATCGCCGTGCCCGCCGTGAGCCCGACCGCCACGAGCCCGCCCCGGCGGCCGAGCAGGTGCAGCTCCAGGAAGTACAGCGGGAAGGCCAGCCAGACCCCGTCCTGGGTGGCGGCCAGCACGCCCACCCAGGTGACGCCGAGCAGCACCAGCCAGAGCGCGGCGGCCCGCCGGGACCGCCGGACGGCGCCGACCAGCGGCCCGGCCGTGTAGACGGCGGCCATCGCGGCGGCGGCGGCGGTGACCGCGGCCGGGTCACCGTCCCGGCCGGCCACCGCCCGGGCGACGGCGAGCGCGAGCAGGCCCGCCACCAGCAGGTGCAGGCAGACCTGGAGTACGCGGGCGACGGGGGTGGTGCGGAGTCGTTCGGTCGCCATCCGTCCAGCCTAGGATCCGCGGCGCCGGCCGGGCATCAATCAAAAGGTTGAACTCCGCTTCTGCCCTTCGATGCCGGGGATGCAATCCCCCGGGCGATGCCGGCCCACCCCCTCCTCCGCGACCGTGGTGAGCGTTGCCACAGCAGTCGAGGAGAGAGGCCGGACGTGTTCGTCGCCTGGAGGGACCTTCGGTTCGCCAAGGGGCGGTTCGCCCTGATGGGAACCGTGATCGTGCTGATCACCGTGCTGGTCGGCCTGTTGTCGGGCCTGACGGCCGGGCTGGGCCGGCAGAACGTCTCGGCGATCACCGGCCTGCCCGCCGACCACCTGGTCTTCTCGAAGCCGGCCGACGGCCAGAAGCTCTCCTTCACCGACTCCCAGGTCACACCCGAGCAGTGGCAGGGCTGGGCGCAGCAGCCGGGCGTCACGGCCGCACAGCCGCTCGGCATCACCACCACCAAGGCCGCCGCCGGGCAGCGCACCGCCGCGCTCTCCGCGTTCGGCGTGCCGGACGGCTCCGGGCTCGCCCCGCAGGGCTCCCTGCTCGCCCCGGGACGGGCCGTGCTGTCCGAGACCGCTGCCGAGAGCCTGGGCGGTCTGCGCCCGGGCGCGGGCTTCACCCTGGGGGGCCGCCCGCTCCAGGTGGCCGCGGTGGCCGGCGACGCCTCGTACAGCCACACCCCGGTCGTCTGGACCAGCCTCACCGACTGGCAGCAGTTCGCCCCGGGCGGCAGCGGGCACGCCACCGTGATCGCCCTGACCACGGCCTCCGGCGCGGGCCTCGCCGCGGGCGACGCCCGCTTCGGCACCGAGACCCTCGGCCGCGAGGACGCGTTCGCCGCGATCGGCTCCTACACCTCGGAGAACGGCTCGCTGCAGCTGATGCGCGGCTTCCTGTTCGTCATCTCGGCGCTGGTGATCGGCGCCTTCTTCACCGTCTGGACGATCCAGCGCAGCGGTGACATCGCCGTCCTGAAGGCACTCGGCGCCTCCACCCGCTACCTGCTGCGGGACGCGCTCGGCCAGGCGGTGCTGCTGCTGGTGCTCGGTACGGCCGTGGGCACCGCCGTCGCGGCCGGTGCCGGGGTGCTGATCGGCTCCGCGGTCCCGTTCGTGCTGGACGCCCCGACCGTTCTCCTCCCGGCCGCCGTGATGATCGCGCTCGGCGCGGCCGGCGCCGCCCTGTCCATCCGCCGGATCACCTCCGTCGACCCGCTGACCGCCCTGGGGAGCGCCCGATGACCCTGCACCTCGACCGCATCACCCTCACCTACCCGGACGGCGACGGCCGGCTGACCGCCCTGGACGAGGTCTCGCTCAGCGTCCCCAAGGGCTCGATCACCGCGGTGGTGGGCCCGTCCGGCTCCGGCAAGTCCAGCCTGCTGGCGGTCGCCGCGACACTGATCGCCCCGGACACCGGCCGGGTCGTGGTGGACGGCGTCGAGACCACCGGCCTGAACCGCGCCGAGCTCACCGCCCTGCGCCGGCACCGGATCGGCATCGTCTTCCAGCAGGCCAACCTGCTGCCCTCGCTCACCGCCGCCGAACAGCTCCAGGTGATGGCCCACCTCGACGGCCGTTCTCCGCGCGCGGCCCTGCCCCGGGCCCTCGAACTCCTGGACGCCGTGGGCCTGCGCGACCAGGCCGCCCGCCGCCCGCACCAGCTCTCCGGCGGTCAGCGCCAGCGCGTCAACATCGCCCGCGCCCTGATGAACGACCCCACCGTCCTGTTGATCGACGAGCCCACCAGTGCCCTCGACCACGACCGCGGCGCCGCCGTCATCGACCTCGTCACCGAGCTCACCCACCGCCGCGCCACCGCCACCGTCCTGGTCACCCACGACCGCACCCACCTGAGGGCGGTGGACCAGGTCGCCGAGGTCCACGACGGAAGGCTGACCGTCCCGGCGACGGCGTGACCACTTCTCCACGGTGAGCACGTCGTCCACCGAGAGCGTCACCGACGCCCCGCTCGATCCGATCGATCCGGCGGCGTCACGGTGATCCGGCTCCCGATGATCTCGACCCGGCGCCCCGCGAACTGCCGGGAAATCGGCTCGGCGACTTCGAGCAGCGTCGGGTGCTCCATGGGCACTTCCACTGCAGCGGCGGACATGGAATTCCGCCTGGCTGCCGATGTCGAGAGCACCGTCGTAGAACCAAGCCGCCTTCAGGCGCCCGGTCTTCGGCCTTCACCCGAACGAGTGCCCGTACCCCTACCGGGCCCGCAGCCGCAGGGCCGGGCGGGCCTCGTCCTCCGTGTCCTCCTGCCCCGCCGCCCAGAGCGACCGGACGTGGCCGAGGTGGCGGGACATGCAGGCCTCGGCGGCCTCGGCGTCGCCGGAGAGCATGAGGTCGAGCAGTTCGACGTGCTCCTCGGCGGAGGAGACGAGCTCGCCGCGCTGGTCGAGGCGGTTGAGTCCGTAGAGGCGGGAGCGCTTGCGCAGGTCGCCGACGACCTCGACCAGGTGGGCGTTGCCGGCCAGGCCGAGCAGGTCGAGGTGGAACTGGCGGTCGGCCTCCAGGTAGCCGATCAGGTCGTGCTTGCGGGCGGCGGCGACGATGGCCTCGGCCTGCGGGCGCAGCGCCTCCAGCTGCTCGGCGGTGGCGGTGCGGGTGACCCGGCCGATGATGGGGATCTCGATGAGGGCGCGGATCTCGGTGTACTCGTCGAGGTCGCGCTCGGTCAGCTCGGTGACCCGGAAGCCCTTGTTGCGGACGGCCTCGACCAGGCCCTCGCGGGCGAGGTCGAGCATGGCCTCGCGGACGGGGGTGGCGGAGACGCCGAAGTCGGCGGCGAGGGCGGGTGCGGAGTAGACCACGCCGGGGCGCAGCTCACCGGAGATGAGGGCGGCGCGGAGGGCGTGGGCGACCTGGTCGCGCAGCCGCTCCTGGACGGAGATCAGGGTGCGGGGTTTCAGGTCGGACATGGCGTTCCTCCGGGTGGTTGCAGAACACCAGCGTACAATGTCACGTTACGTTGAGCGTGCAACATTCCGTGATTCGGACGATCCGTCAGCAGACCACGAGCCCGACGGAGCCCATCGTGGCAGTGGCCGCCGGCCGTGACAACGGCCGGCGGCGCACTCCGCGGCAACGATCCCGCTACGCCTTCCGGAACAGGCCGATCAGGCTGGTCGTGCTGGACGCCCCGTGCCCGGCGGCCACCCCGCTCCGGAAGACGTCGGCCAGCAGCCCGGGCAGCGCGCCGTCCACCCCGGAGGCCTCCACCGTGTCCCGGACGTGCTCGATGCTGGCGAGCCCCATGGCGAGCCGGTCCACGTCGCCCTCGTGGTGGCCGGCCGCTATCCGGGGCGCGTAGAACGCGAGGAAGCCGGGCATCGAGGCGGCTGTCGAGGAGGCGTAGGGCAGGAACTCCTCCGCCGAGATGCCGTTGGCCTCGGCGACGGCGGTGGCGTGCAGATAGCCCACCAGCGAGGTCCAGAAGAGGTCCATCTGGATCTGGTAGTACAGCTGCGCCAGCCCGGGGTCGTCACCGCGGTAGTCGGCGCCGGTCAGCACCTCCAGGGTGGCCCGGTGCCGCCGGAACAGCTCGACCGGCCCGCTGTAGAAGGTGGACGACTCGGCCTTGCCGATGCCCGACGGCGGCACCTGCACCCCACCGGTGAGGTGACCGGCCCCCAGCCCGGCGAGCCGGCGGGAGGCCTCGCGGGCCCGCTCCGGGGTGTCCGAGCTGAGGTTGACGATCACCTTCCCGGCGAGCGCGCCCCCGGCGGCGGCGAGGACGTCGAAGACCGCGTCGTAGTCGGTGAGGCTGAGCACCACCAGCTCGTTGGCGGCGACGGCGGCCTCGGCGCTGGGCGCCAGGACGGCGCCACGGGCGACGAGTGCGTCGGCCCGGGCGGCGGTCCGGTTCCAGACCGTGACGGCGTGGCCGGCGTCCAGGTAAGCGCCGGCCATCGCCCGGCCCATCGGGCCGAGGCCGATCACGGTGACGGGCCGCTTGAACTCCTGCCGCGAGTACTGCGAGTACTGCGGGTGCTCCGGGTGCCGCGAGTGCTGCGAGTGCTCCGGGTGCTGCGAGTCGGACATGGGGATCCCCCTCCGCTAGAACGAACGCTCTATCCAAGAAGGGACGCTAACACAGCTCTGGAACGAACGCTCTATTCAGCAGGTCGGCTAGACTCACCGCGTGAAGACGACGACGACCGGCACCCGCGAGCGGATCGTCCGGGCCACCTCCCGGCTGCTGCAGCGCCAGGGGTACGAGGGCACCGGAATCAAGCAGATCTCGCGCGAGGCGGAGGCCACCCTCGGCTCCGTCTACCACTTCTTCCCGGGCGGCAAGCAGGAGTTGGCCGCCGAGGCGATCCGCCACGGCGACCAGGAGTTCGCCGAGCTGCTCCGCGCGGGGCTGGGCACGTCGGAGGACCCGGCCGAGGCGATCACCGCCTGCACCCGGCTGCTGGCCGAGGCTCTGCGCGAGTCCGAGTGGCAGGACGGCTGCCCGATCACCAGCACCGCCCTGGAGACCGTCGGCCGTGCCCCGGTGATCGAACAGGCCGTCGTCGAGGCGTTCGCCCACTGGCGCGCCCTCGTGGAGGAGAAGCTGCACACCGCCGGGCTCGGCGCCGACGACTCGCGCGAGCTGGCCGCCACCGTCATCAGCACCCTGGAGGGCGCCGAGCTGGCCGCCCAGATCGCCCGCAGCGAGGAGCCGCTGCACCTCACCGGCAAGCACCTGGCCCGCCTGATCACCACCTACCGGTAGCCGGAAACGCCGAAAGCGGCCGACGTGGCCGGGGATCCCTTCCCACCACGCCGGCCGCAGCTCCGGCCCACCATCACAACGCCCGACCACAGCCCGGGGAAACGGACTTGGGAATCGAACTCGCCCTCTACGACAGCCGCCCGCCCGGCCACCGGAAGAGGCCCGCCACCGAACTGCACCTCTCACTCGGCCACGGCGACGCACTGGCGGCCGCCCTCGCCGCCCACACCCACCCCACCGACCACCGCCTCGGCCGGGTCGACCCGTACGGCGACACCCTGTTCAACGAGCAGGACGCCGGCGCCGCACTGGCCGAGACGGCCGCCCTGCTCGCCCGGTGCAGCACCGAGGCCCAGCGGGCGGCCGTCCTCGACCTCGCCGAGGTACTCGCCAAGTGCGCGGGGACACCCGGCAGTTGGCTCTGCTTCATCGGCGACTGAGTTCTCCCGGCGACCGAGCTCGCCTCACGTGACCGAGCCCTTCCCAGTGCCCGACTTCTCCTCAGCCGCCGCACCGGTACATCTGAGCCGCGACCGCGAGATCCTCCCAGGCCATCCCGACGCTCTTGAAGAACCGCGGCCGGTCACTCGGCACCGGCACCTCCCCGCGGACCAACTCGGCCAGGTTCCAGAGCACATCGGCACCGGTGACGCCCGCCATCAGGAGGTCCCCCGCCTCCCGCAGCGCGGCGGCCCGCGCCTCGACGTACAGCTCCGCCCGGCCGACCAGCGCCGCGTCCACCTCGCAGGCGTCCGGCTCGTGCGAGCCGACCGCCACCACGACGGCGTGGCCGGGCACCAGCTCGCCGTCGAACAGCGGGGTGCGCGCGGTGGTGCAGCAGACCACCAGGTCGGCCCCGGCCACCGCGTCCGGCGTCCCCACCCGTGCCGACAGCCCGCGTCCGCGCGCGTACGCGGCCAGCGCCTCGGCCGGCGCCGCGCTACGGGCCACCACCGTGACCCGGGTCAGCGGCCGGACGGCGATCAGCGCGTCCAGGTGCCCGTACGCCTGCGGCCCGGCGCCGAACAGCACGAGGTGCTCGGCGTCCGGCGCGGCCAGCCGGCGCAGGGCGACGGCGGTGACGGCGGGTGTGCGCAGGGCGGTGAGCGCGGCACCGTCCATCAGGGCGACCGGCTGGAGCGTCGGACCGTCCAGCAGCAGGTAGCTCCCGGTGATCCGGGGCAGGCCGACGGCCGGGTTGGCCGGGGCCACCCCGGCGATCTTCACCCCGGCGTACTCGGCGGAGGCGGCCGGCATCAGCAGCAGCTCGCCGGCCGGCACCGGCACCGCCGACCGCGCGGGCGCGGCCTCCGGGTCCAGCCCCTCCCACAGCACCCGCTCGATCGCATCGGCCGCCTGCACCGGCGTCAGGGCCTGCACCGGCCCGGCGGCGCCCGGCCGGCCCGCCGCCCCCGTCAGGGCCTCGGCGCCGGGTACCCGGGTGCCCGGCGCCGAGGCCTCCCGCGGGTGAGCGCCCGGCGCGACGCGCCGGAGCGGCGCAGCGGCCGCGCCGGGCAGCGTGGGGGCGGGCGTTCTCTCCGCCTCGCTCCGTTCGCCGGTCAGCGTCAGGGCGGGCGTTCCCCCGGTCTCGCTCCGGTCGCCGGTCACAGCAGGAACCCCGTCCCCAGCTCGTCGCCCGCCTCCAGGACGAAGCTGTGCTCGCCGGTGCGGTGGGCGCTGCCCGTCACCTCGGTGACCACGCCCCCGTCGAACGGGTCGCCCCCCGGGAGCACCCGGCCGCCGAACACCGTTCCGACCAGCGACTCGTGCCGCAGCTCCCCGCCCGGCGCGAGCCGGCCCTCGGCGGCGAGGACGGCGAGCCGGGCCGAGGTGCCGGAGCCGCACGGCGAGCGGTCGATCTGGCCGTCGGCGAAGACGGTGACGTTGCGCTGGCTCAGCCCCCCGTCCACGGCGGGCAGTTCGTCGTACAGGATGACCCCGTAGACACCCGAGAGCAGCCGGTCCGTCGGGTGTTCGACGGCCGGCGAGCCGGCCAGGGCGGCCCGGATCTCCCGCCCGGCGGCGGTGAGTTCGGGCAGCAGGCCGGGTTCGACGGCGAGGCCCAGCGCGGCGGCCGGCACCGAGACGTAGCAGGCGCCCGCGTGCGCGACGGCGGCCTCGACCACCCCGTACGAGGTGGGCACCGGCAGCTTGAGCGCGGTGACGACGGCCGGCACGTTGCGGAAGGTCACCCCGGTGGTCCGGCCGCCCGCGCGGTGGACCAGGGCGGTGACCCGCCCGGACGGGACGTCGATCCGCACCCGGGCCACCCCGTCGTCCGGGGCGGGGACGAGCCGGGAGTCCACCGCCCAGGCGCCGAGCGCGATGGTGCCGTGGCCGCAGGCGGTCGAGTAGCCGTCCTTGTGCCAGAAGAGCACGCCGAGGTGCGCCTCGTCGTCGTCCGGCGGCACCAGGAACCCGCCGTACATCCCGGCGTGCCCGCGCGGCTCCCGGGTGAGCAGCTGCCGCACCCGGTCGAGGGCGCTGGGCCGGGGCGCGGTGGCGGTGCCGCCCGCGCCGAGCGCGATGGCCCGGCGCTCGGCGACGCTGTCACCGGGGGCGCCGGGCGCGCCGCCGACCACGATCCGGAACGGCTCCCCGGCGGTGTGGTAGTCCACCGTCCGTACGAGCATCACGCGCCCCCGGCCGGCAGCACGCTGACGGTGCGGCTCGCGGTGTAGAAGTCGAGCACCGCCTGGCCCTGTTCGCGGTCGCCGTGGCTCGCGCCCTTGGCACCCCCGAACGGCAGGTGGAAGTCGACGCCGCTGGACGGCGCGTTGATCCGGATCATGCCCGCGTCCAGCCGGTCGGCGGCGGCCAGGGCCACGTCCAGGCTGCGGCTGTGCACCGAGGTGGCCAGCGAGTGCGGGGTGTCGTTGGCGAGCGCGACGGCCTCGTCCAGGTCGGCGGCGGGCAGCAGGACGGCGATCGGGCCGAAGAACTCCTCACGCCGCAGCGGGTGGTCGGCGGGCACGTCGGCGAGCAGGGTCGGCTCGACGTACCAGCCGGCCCGCTCGGGGACCGACCCGCCGGTGAGCACGGTGGCCCCGGCCGCGCGGGCGGAGTCGACGGCGCCGGTGAGCCGGTCGCGGGCGGCGGAGGAGATGACGGGACCGCAGGCCGCGTCGTCGACCAGGCCGAGCGCCTTCACCAGCGCGGCGCGCAGCGGCTCGTACGCCGTGCCGACGGCGATCACCCGGCTGGTGGCGGTGCACTTCTGGCCCGCGTACCCGGCGATGGCGGCGGCCAGGTGGGCGGCGGCCTGCTCGACGTCGGCGTCCGGCAGGACGAGCGCGGCGTTGAGGCCGCCCAGCTCGGCCTGGACCGGGATGCCGCGCTCGGTGGCGGCCCGCACCACGGCCCGGCCGACGCCGGTCGAGCCGGTGAACGAGACCACGTCCGCCGCGCCGACCAGCGCCTCGCCCTCCTCGGCCCCGCCGGGCAGCACGGTGAACACGTCCTCGGGGAGGCCGGCCAGCTCGGCCAGGCGCAGCGCGCACGCGGTCGCCTCCGGGGCCGGCTTGAGCACCACGGCGTTGCCGACGGCCAGCGCGGGCGCGGCCTTCCAGGCCGGGATCGCCAGCGGGAAGTTCCAGGGCGTGATCAGCCCGGCCACCCCGTACGGGCGGCGGCGGGTGAGCAGCAGGCCCCCGCCGGCGGCGGGCTCGTGGACGGCGCCGGACGGCGCGTACGGCGCCTGCGCGTAGTAGCGCCAGATCGCGGCGGTCCGGGCGACCTCGCCGCGGGCCTCGGCGAGCGGTTTGCCGACCTCGCGCACGATCAGCGCGGTCAGCTCGTCCGCGTGCGCCTCGACCGCCTCGGCGATCCGGGTGAGCGCCGCCGAGCGGGCCGCGGCACCGCCCGCGAGCCAGCCGGCCTGCGCGGCCCGGGCCCGTCCGACGGCGGCCCGGACGGCCTCGGCACCGGGTGCCTCGGCCTCGGTGACCAGGTCCTCGGGGTCGGCGGGGTTGTACGAAAGGATCGTCACAGCTAACAGCCCTTCAGATGGCTCAGAGCAGGAACCCGGCCGGGAACGGGTCGCTCGGGTCGAGGAAGTACTGGGCGGTGCCGGTGATCCAGGCCCGCCCGGTCACGGTGGGGACGACGGCGGGCCGTCCGGCCACCTCGGTCTCCTCGACCAGGCGGCCGGTGAAGGTCGTCCCGATGAAGGAGTCGTTGCGGAAGTCCCGCCCCAGCGGCAGCTCGCCGCGCGCGTGCAGCTGGGCCATCCGCGCGGAGGTGCCGGTGCCGCACGGCGAGCGGTCGAACCAGCCGGGGTGGATGGCCATCGCGTGCCGGGAGTGCTCGGCGGTGGAGCCGGGCGCGAGCAGCTGGACGTGGTGGCAGCTGTGGATGGACGGGTCCTCCGGGTGCACCGGCCGGCCGGGGCCGCCGTTGATCGCGTCCATCAGGGCCAGCCCGGCGTCCAGGATCTCCTGCTTGCGCTCGCGCTCGAAGGGCAGGCCGAACTCGGCGAGCGGCAGGATGGCGTAGAAGTTGCCGCCGTAGGCGAGGTCGTAGCCCACCGTGCCGTATCCGGGCACCTCGATCTTGCGGTCCAGCGCCACCGAGTAGGAGGGCACGTTGCGGATGGTCACCGCGGTGGCGGCGCCGTCCTCGACCTGCACCTCGGCGACGACCAGCCCGGCGGGGGTGTCCAGCCGGACGGTGGTGACCGGCTCGACCACCGGCACCATGCCGGTCTCGACCAGCACGGTGGCGACGCCGATGGTGCCGTGGCCGCACATCGGCAGCAGCCCGGACACCTCGATGTAGAGCACGCCGTAGTCGGCGTCCGGCCGGGTCGGTGGCTGGAGGATCGCCCCGCTCATCGCGGCGTGGCCGCGCGGCTCGTACATCAGCAGGGTGCGGAAGTGGTCCAGGTGCTGCTGGAAGTGGACCCGGCGCTCGGCCATGGTGACACCGGGGATGACGCCGAACCCGCCGGTGACGACCCGGGTCGGCATGCCCTCGGTGTGCGAGTCGACGGCGTGGAACACGTGGCGGCTGCGCATGTGATTGCGGCTCCCGTCGGATGGTCGGATGGTGGGTTCGGGGCCGGGCCGGCTGCCCCCGCAGCCGGCGCCGTTCCCGGGGCTTCTCGACGCCTACGCCAGGCCCTCGGCGAGCGCCTTCTCGGTGGCCGCGCGGACGGCCGCCTCGATCTCCGGGGTGAGCGGCAGGCGCGGTGCCCGGGTCGGGCCGCCCTGGCGGCCGGCGATGTCCATGGAGAGCTTGATCGCCTGCACGAACTCGGTCTTGGAGTCCCAGCGCAGCAGGGAGTGCAGCGCCTTGTAGAGCGGCAGCGCGGTCTCCAGCTCGTGCGCGACGGCGGCCCGGTAGAGGGCGACACTGGCCTCCGGCAGCGCGTTCGGGTAACCGGCGATCCAGCCGACGGCGCCGGCCAGGGCCAGCTCCAGCAGCACGTCGTCGGCGCCGATCAGCAGGTCGAGGCCGGGAGCCAGCTCGGCGATCTCGTAGGCCCGGCGGACGTCACCGCTGAACTCCTTGACCGCGACGATCGAGCCCTCGCCGTGCAGCTCGGCGAGCAGCGCGGGGACGAGGTCGACCTTGGTGTCGTACGGGTTGTTGTAGGCGACGATCGGCACGCCCGCCTTCGCCACCTCGGCGTAGTGGGCGCGGACGGCGGCGTGGTCGGCGCGGTAGGCGTTCGGCGGCAGCAGCAGGACGGAGCCGGCGCCGGCCTCGGCGGCCTGCTCGGTCCAGCGGCGGGACTCGGCGCTGCCGTACGCGGCGACGCCGGGCATCACCCGGGAGCCGTCGCCGGCGGCCTCGACGGCGACCTCGACGATCCGGGCGCGCTCCTCGTCGGTGAGGGTCTGGTACTCCCCCAGCGAGCCGTTGGGGACGACGCCGTCGCAGCCCGAGGCGATCAGCCAGCGGACGTGCTCGGCGTAGGCGTCGTAGTCGACGGAGAGGTCCGGGCGCAGCGGGATCGTGGTGGCGACCATGATGCCGCGCCAGGGCCGGGTGGTGTCGTGCGGGGTGTGGGACACAGGTGACTCCTTGGTGAGGTGTGACATTTTATTAGATGGCGCGCGGTGGAGACAAGAGTCCCCGCCGTGCAGGTTCAGTCGCGCGGCGCGTCGGCGGGCAGACCCGCCGCGAGCTGCGACAGCGGCACCGGGCAGGACAGCGGACGGCTGTCCGCCCGCGCCTCGACCGGCCCCGGAGCCGAAGCCGGACCAGAACCCGGGCCCGCCGCCGAAGCGGGGCCCGACCCGGGGGCCGAACCCGAGCCCGCCGCCAGGCAGGCCACCGCCGGACCGCACATCCGGCCCTGGCACCAGCCCATCCCGGCCCGGGTGAGCAGCTTCACGGTCCGCGCGTCGCCGGCGCCCAGCTCGTCCACGGCCTCCCTGATCGCGGCCGCCGGGACCTCCTCGCAGCGGCAGACGTCGGTGTCCGGGCGCAGCCACTGCGGCCAGCCCGGCCCCGGCCGGTGCGCCGCGGCCATCAGGTCGGCGAAGGCCCGCAGCCGGGCGCGGCGGCGCAGCAGGCCGGTGGAGACCGGCACGCCGGCCACCGCGTGCGCGGCCATCTCGCCCTCGGCGATCGCCAGGTCCGCGCCGCCGACACCGCAGGTCTCACCGGCCGCCCAGAGGCCGGGGACGGTGGTCCGCAGCTCGGCGTCGACCGCGAGCGCGACCGCGCCGTCGGCGGTGGTCCGGGTCCCGGCACCCAGCTCGGTGGCCAGCTCGATCTGCGGCAGCAGGCCGTGGCCGACGGCGAGCGCGTCGCAGGCGATCCGCCGCTCGCTCCCGGGCACCGGCGTCCAGTCGGCGTCCAGCCGGGCGACGGTGACGCCGGTGACCCGGTCGGTGCCGTGCGCCTCGACGACGGCGCTGCGGCGGCGCAGCCGGACGCCGTGGCGCAGCATCGCGGCGCCGTGACCGGCTCCCTCGACCAGCTTGGCCGGGACGGCGGCCAGGACGCCGGGGCGCCGGGCGTAGGCGAGGTAGTTGGTGGCCTCGACCACCGCGGGCACCCGGGCCCCGGCGGTGACCAGCGAGGAGGCCGCGGCGAGCAGCAGCGGCCCGCTGCCCGCGACCACGATCCGCTTGCCGGGCAGCACCAGGCCCGTCTTGAGCATGGCCTGCGCGCCGCCGGCGGTGACCACCCCGGGCAGCGTCCAGCCGGGGAACGGCAGCTGCCGCTCGTACGCACCGGTGGCGAGCACCACGGCAGCGGCCCGCACGGTCGCCCGGTCGCCGGCCTCCGGCCCGAGGGTCGCGTGCACGGCCCAGGCCGTGTCGTCCTCGCCCCCCGAGGCCCCGGCCGCGCCCTGCCGCACACCGGACGCGCCGGCCGCGCCCTGCCGCACGTCGGCTGCACCGGCCACGCCGCCCACCCGCTCCAGCGCCCAGACCTGGTGGCCGGCCAGGTGGTCGACCCGGCCCGCCTCGCGGTGCGCGGCAAGCCGGTCGGCCCACCCGGTGTAGACGGACCAGCCGTGGTGCAGCCGGTCCGGCCTGGCGGCGCCGAGGCCGGGGGCCGGGTGCCGGTAGTACTGCCCGCCGGTCCGCGGGCCGGCGTCGACGAGGGCGCAGCGCAGCCCGAGGTCGGCGGCGGCCACCGCGGCGGCGAGCCCGGCCGGACCGGCCCCGATCACCGCGAGGTCGTACGGCCCGGAGCGGTCGAAGGATTCAGACGGCGAGATCGGCACGGCCGTTGCCCTCCTGGGTGGTGACGGTGGTGCCGGGCTCGGCCGGCAGCAGACAGGTGCGCTGGTTGGGCCGCCCGTCGACGGTGGCCAGGCAGTCGAAGCAGACACCGATCCCGCAGAACGCCCCGCGCGGCCGGCCGCCGACCCGGGTGGTGCGCCAGGCCAGGACGCCGTCGGCCCAGAGCGCGGCCGCGATCGTCTGCCCGGGCAGCGCGTGGACGGCCCGGCCGTCGAACTCGATGGTGTGGGCGGGGCCGGGTACCGCCCCGACCAGGTCGGCGGGGGTTCGGCGCATGACTGGGGTTCTCCGTTCCGGTCGTGGATCGTGGGCTGGTACGACTGTCGGGCTCGCGCGCCAGGGCGGCGTACGAGCTCTTTGCAAAGCGGCTGTCGCACTTTGCAAAGGTCACGCGGGACCGTCGGCCCCGAACCGGTCGGCCCGGAACGGCGTGAGGTCCAGCTCCGGCCGCTTGCCGGTGAGCTGCTCGCCGATCAGCAGCCCGGTGGCCGGGGCGAGCCCGATGCCCGCGCCCTCGTGGCCGCAGGCGTGGTAGAGCCCGGGCACCCGCGGGTCGGCGCCGATCGCGGGCAGGTGGTCCGGCAGGTACGGGCGGAAGCCACGGTAGGCGCGCAGCACGCTGACGTCCGCGAGCACCGGGAACAGCGCCGCCGCCTGCGCGGCGAGCCGCTGGAGCACCTCCACCGAGAGCGTCCGGTCGAAGCCGACCCGCTCCCGGCTGGCGCCGATCAGCACCGGCCCGCCGGGCGTGCCCTCGACCACCGCCGAGGTCTGCAGCGCGGCCGATCCGCTGGCGACGTCCGCGACGTAGTCGGCGGCGTAGACCTTGTGCCGGACGATCCTCGGCAGCGGCTCGGTGACGAGCACGAAGCCGCGGCGCGGCAGCACCGGCAGGTGCACCCCGGCCAGGGCGGCCAGCTCGCCGCCCCAGGTGCCGGCGGCGTTGACCACTGCGGGCGCCGCCAGCCTCCGCCGGTCGGTCACCACGCCGAGCACGGCGCCGTCCGGCCCGGTGGTCACCTCCCGGACGGTCTCGCCGGTGTACAGCACGGCGCCGTCGCGGCGGGCGGCCCGCAGCAGGTGGGCGGCGGCCAGGGCGGGCTGGACCTGGGCGTCCTGCGGGTAGTGGAAGCCGCCGGCCAGCCCGGCGGCGAGGTGCGGTTCGAGCTCGCGCAGCCGCTCGCCGGGGATCTCCTCGGCCGTGACGCCGACCGCCGCCTGCTCGGCGGCGAAGGCGCGCAGGGCGTCCTGCCGGGCGGGTGTGGCGGCGACAACCAGGCCCCCCTTGGGCTCGTACTCGACGGCCGCGCCGAGCTCCTCGGCGAGCTCCTGCCAGAGCCGGGTGGAGAGCAGGGCGAGGTCGAGTTCGGGCCCTGGCTCCTTGTCGGAGACCAGCAGGTTGCCCTCGCCGGCGCCGGTGGTGCCACCGGCCACCGGCCCGCGGTCGATCACGGCGACGGCGAGCCCGGCACGGGCGGCGTAGTAGGCGCAGGCGGCTCCGACGACGCCGGCGCCGACCACGACGACGTCCAGGGGAGGTCTCTGAGGCTGGGACACGCCAGTAATATGTCACATGCCATCACGCCTGCCAAGACCGCCCGCCGGACGGCCGCGCCAGGGAAAAAGCCCCGGCCCGCCGGGGAACGGCGGGCCGGGGCTGCGAGGCGGGTCACCTCTGGAGGCGCGGTTCACCTCAGGAGGCGGGGTCACCTCGTCACGTGATGTCGTCCATCTGCTCGTGCCGCGCGGCCGGCACCGGCGCGCTCGCCGCCGGGGCGGCCGACGCCTGCACGGCCTCGGCCCCGCTCACCGCCTGCACCGAGAGGTCCAGGTGCGAGGCCTCCTCGTCGTCCAGCCCGAGGTCCGGGTTGCGGCGGGCCTTGCGCCGGTCGTTGAACAGCGTGATGCCGACGGCGAGGAAGTACAGCGCCCAGATCGGCGCGGCCAGCACCAGCATGCTGACGGGGTCGGCGCTCGGCGTGGCGAAGGCGGCGAACACGGTGATGGCCATCACCATGCCGCGCCACCAGCCGAGCAGCCGCTTGCCGGTGACCATGCCGACCAGGTTGAGCATCACCAGCAGCAGCGGGAACTCGAAGGCCAGGCCGAAGACCAGCACCATCCGGGTGGCGATCTCGAAGTAGTCGTTGGGCGGCAGGATCGGGATGGTGTCACTCGGGTTGAACGAGATCAGCACCTCGACCGTGGTCGGCATCACCAGGAAGGCGCAGGCCACGCCGGCCAGGAACAGCGGTGCACCACAGGCCATGAAGATCATCGTGTACTTGCGCTCGTGCTTGTGCAGTCCGGGCGCCACGAAGGCCCAGAGCTGGTAGAGCCAGACCGGGACAGCGGCCACCACACCGGCCGTCAGTGCGACCTGCAGCATCCAGTTGAAGCCCGCGGTGAGGCCGACCGCGGAGACGTTCGCGCACCGACCGTGGAACTGCGAGGAGTTCGTCTCGTCGCACCGCGGAATCGGCTTCAGCAGAAGCGTCTCGAGCTGCTTGTGGAAGATCAGCGCGACGATCGTGAACAGCACGATCGCCAGGACCGACTTGACCACGCGGTTCCGCAGTTCCCGCAGGTGGTCGGCGAGGGCCATCCGCCCTTCAGGATCCTTGGGCGCCTTCGACGCCTTGGAGAGCTTGCTCAACCCCGGTCCTCAACTCGTGCGTCGAGGCCCGCCGGTCGACGGGCCTCCAGTGGTCGCGTGCGTCGTGTGCGTCGCACCGCTCAGCGCGGCCTGCCGCCCTCCGCCCCCGGCTGTGCCGGCTGCTGCTCGGTGACCGGCCGGGCGGTCGCGGACGCCCCCGGCGCGGCCTGGATGGTCTTCGCCGAGCCGGCACCCGAAGCGGAGCCGACCGCGGGCGCGGCCTGGGGCGCGGGCCCGTCGGCGTCGTCCACGCCGTCCGACTTCATCGCCTTGGCCTCGCTCTTCAGGATCCGCATCGACTGGCCGAGCGAGCGCGCCAGATCGGGCAGCCGCTTGGCCCCGAACAGCACGATGGCAAAAACCACGATCACCAGAATCGCGGTCATCGAGATCCGCATGCCCGACCACCTTCAGTCATGGCGGCACCGGTGGGCCGCCCGCTGCGGGGATGGTAACCGCTGCGGGTGACGCCCTGACGACGGCCGCCCGAACAGGACAGCGGCCCCCGGCCGCAAGATGCAGGAGCCATCTGAGAGCGTAACCCGCCCACACCCGCACGCAGCAGCCCCCGTACCTCCGGGCTGCCGGACGTGCCGAAGGACACTCAGCGTCCGGGCACCGCCGCCGCGAGTTCGCCGGCCGCCTCGGCCAGCGCGCGCGAGGCGGTGTCCACCCCCTTGGCCAGCGCCCGGACGTCCAGCCAGAGCCGGATCGCGAGCACGCCGAGGACCAGCAGACCGGCGGTGACGAGCAGGACGGCGGCGACGAGCATCCAGGACATGGCCACCACCCTATCCACCCGCCCGGAGTCGCCGGCCCTCCCCTCGCCCAGGGCTGCTCACCCCTCGACCGGCACCCCCTCGACCCGGGCCACGAGGCTCTGGGGGCGGTATGGGCTGATCACCCCTCGGCCGGGACGAGCCCCTCGACCGGAACGAGCCGCATCGTCCGCACACCGGCGCCCGTCAGGGCGGCGACGATCTTCTCCCCGGCCGCCTTGCGCACCGAGGCCCCGCAGAGCGGGCAGCCGAAGCTGTAGTGCGCCTGCGCCGGAGTCCGGCCGAGGGTCAGGCGGAACTCCTCGGCGGGCAGCTCCACCTTCTCCCGGCACTCCGAGCAGTACACCTTGAATCTGGTACCGGGCTCCACGGCTCAGACCTGCCCCTCCCCGGTGGCCGCCTTCTCCCCGTAGGCGGCCAGTGCCTCGGCCGCCGCCGACCGCGCCTGCTCGGCGAGCTCCGGCGGCGAGACGATCCGGCCGTCCCGGCCGAGCCGCAGCGCCAGCGGGCGCAGCTGGGAGGGGTCCGCGCTGCGCAGGGTGATCCGCAGGCCGCCGTCGGGCAGCTCCTCGGCGTGGTCGTGGGTGTAGTACTCGGCGACCCAGCGCCCGCCGGAGGTGACCTCGACGACCACCTCGGGGTCGTCGGCGGACGGATTGACCAGCCCGCCGGAGAGGTCGCGCGGCTCGCGCCGGGGCGGGTCGGAGGGGACGTCCAGCACCTTGATCTCGGCGACCCGGTCGAGCCGGAACATCCGGTGGTCCTCGGAGGTCCGGCACCAGGCCTCGAGGTAGGTGTGGCCCTCGGTGAGCAGCCGGATCGGGTCGACCTCGCGCTCGGTCATGCCGCCGCGGCCGTGCGAGTAGTAGCGCAGCCAGACCCGCCGGCCCTCGCTGAGGGCGCGGTCGATGTCGGCGAAGACGTGGCTCTCGGCCTCGAAGGTGACGCCGACCCGGGCGCTGCCCTCGGCGCTGTCCCCGGCCGCGTTCTCGATCTTGGCGACGGCGCGGGTGAGCGCCTCCCGGTCACCGGCCCGCAGTCCGGGCAGGCCGGCCACGGCGCGGGCGGCGACCAGCAGGGCGGTCGCCTCGTCGGCGGCCAGCCGCAGCGGCTGGGCGACGTCGTCGACGTTGTGCCACCAGATCCGCTCGCCGTCGGTGTCGATGTCGAGCAGGTCGCCGCCGCGGAAGCTGGTGCCGCACATCGGCAGCACGTTGAGGTCGCCGATCAGCTCGCGCTCGGTGATGCCGAAGGCGCGGGCCACCTCGGCCACCTCGGCGCCGGGGCGTTCGCGCAGGTAGGTGACCAGCGAGAGCATCCGCCGGGTCTGGTCGATCGCGTTGCTCATGCCCGCACTCCCTCGATACCGTCAACAGCAGCGGCCGCGGCGACCGCGCGCAGGCGGTCGATCACGTCCGCGCGCAGTTCCTCCGGGCCGAGCACCAGCACGTCCGGCCCGAACTCGGCGAGGTCGGCGCCGAGCCCGTTGCCGTAGGGGATCTCCAGCTCGTCCCAGGTCTCGTCAAACCGCCGGGTGCTCAGCGCCTTGGTGCGCAGCGGGAAGCCGGCTCCCCGGCGGACCCGCACCACGGCGGTGGCGGTGGCGCCCTCGCCGGCGAACTTGGCGACGGTGGCGCGGACGTCGACGTGCTCGGGGACGGTGCCGAGGAAGGCTCCGGAGCGGGCGCGGACCTTGCCGGTGATCCGGCTGAGCCGGAAGACACGGGCGTCGCTGCGGTCCCGGTCCCAGCCGGCCAGGTACCAGTGGCCGCGCCAGCACTCCAGTGCCCAGGGCTCGACGGTGCGCTGCTCGACGGCGGCGGCGCCGGCCTTGCGGTACTCGAAGGTGACCGGGCGGCGGTCGCGGGCGGCGGTGAGCAGCGGTTCGAAGGCGCTCTCGCGGGCGGGGATGCGCGGTTCGAGGGCGGTGCGGCCCTCGGTCTCGCTGAACGGCACGCCGGCGGCGCGGAGCTTCTGCAGGGCGCCGCTGGCCGCGCCGGACATCTTGGCCTGCTGCCAGACGCGGGCGGCGAGGGTGAGTGCGGCGGCTTCCTCGGCGTCGAGGGCGATCTCCGGCAGGCGGTTGCGGTCGGCGCGGGCGAGGTAGCCGAGTTCGCCGTCGAGGGCGTTCTCGTCGACGTCGATGACCAGTCCGAGTTCGCGCAGGTCGTCCTTGTCCCGCTCGAACATCCGGTTGAAGGCGTCCTCGCTGCTGTTCTGCCAGGCTTCGCGGTAGGCCTCGATGGACTCCCGCAGCTCCTTCTTGGAGAGCGGACGTCTGGTGTTCATCAGGCACAGGGCGAGATTCATCAGCCGCTCTGCCTTGGCGATCGCCATCGCTGACCCTTCCGGTGTGCCGCGCCGCGCGCGGGGTGCGCCCGCCGGGCGGTCGTCGACCCGGCGGGACCGACCGTACCGGTAGCGGTACGCAGTGCAAAAGCCGAGTCCGCAAACGCGTGGGGCCGCACCCCCGGCTCGGGGGTGCGGCCCTCGGTCACGACCGGGTCGGACCGGTGCCGGACGGCGGTCCGGCCGGGATCCGACCAGGATCAGTCCGCGGTCAGACGGAGATCAGGTCGACCACGAAGATCAGGGTCGAGCCCGCGGGGATGAGCGGGGACGGCGACTGGTTGCCGTACGCGAGGCGCGCGGGGATGATCAGCTCGCGGCGGCCGCCGACCTTCATGCCGACGACGCCCTGGTCCCAGCCCTTGATGACGCGGCCGGCGCCGAGCGGGAACTTGAAGGTGGAACCGCGGTTCCAGCTGGCGTCGAACTCCTCGCCGGTCTCGAACGTCACACCGGCGTAGTGCACCTCGACGACCTGGCCCGGCTTGGCCTCGTCACCGGTGCCGACCTCGATGTCGCGGATCTGCAGCTCGGTCGGCGCGTCGCCGCCCGGGAAGTCGATCTCCGGCTTCGTCTTGTTGCTCACAACTGCCTCTTCTCGGTTGCTTCCATTCATGACCAAGCGGCGGGCGCCCGCACCCGGTCCGTTCCCGGACCACGGTACGGGCGCCCGCCGCCCGTCCGGGCGCAGGCCACGCGGCCCCGCCCGAAGGTCACACACAGACCATTGTCACCCGAAAGTGGATCAGCCCTGACCGGCGTCCAGAATGTCCACCACGAAGACCAGCGTGGCGTTGGCCGGGATGTCGCCCTGGCCCTTGTCGCCGTAGCCGAGCGAGGCGGGGATGACCAGCTCGACGCGGCTGCCGACGGTCTGGCCCTCCAGGCCCTGGTCCCAGCCGGCGATGACCTGGCCGCCGCCCACCGGGAAGGAGAACGCCTGGCCCTTGCTCAGCGAGGAGTCGAAGACCTTGCCGTCCTTGAACAGCGCGCCGGTGTACTGGACGACGACCTTCTCGCCCTTCTCGACCTTGGGGCCGGTGCCCTTGATCAGGACGTGCGACTTGAGCTCGGTCGGGTCGGCGGCGCCGGCCACCGGGGTGATGTCGGCGGGCTTCTTGCCGTTGTCCTTCACCTGCGGGAAGTCCGCGGGCGGCGGGGTGACGGTGCCGCTGACCACGGCGTCGGGCGCGGTGCTGTTGCGGATGTCGATGACGAACACCAGGTTGTCCTTGGCGCCGATCGACATGCTCGGGTTGCCCTGGGCGCCGAACGCGGCGGCGGGCGGGGCCACCACCATGACCCGGCTGCCGGCCTTCTTGCCGAGCACGGCCTGGTCGAGCGCCGGGATCAGCGCGTCGGTGCCGGCCTGGAAGATCTGCGGCTTGCCCTTGTCGTCGTACGAGCTCGGGATGTCCTTGCCGGTGGTCCAGTCCTTGGCCGTGTAGTCGACCGAGGTCCAGGAGTTCTTCTCGACCTTGGCGCCGGTGCCCTCGGAGAGCACCTTGACGACGAAGGAGCCGTCGGCCTGCTCGCCGGGCACCTCGATGGCGGCCTTCTTGCCGAACTCGCCGGTCACCGTCGGCAGCACCTTGGCGCTGTCCTTGATCGGCGGTACCGGCTCGGCGCTGGGCGTGGGCGGCGCGCTCTTGGTGGCGTCCGGCTTGGCTGCGGCGTCCGTCTTGGAGCCGCCGTCCTTGTTCACCTCGTACAGCGTGATCGCGCTGCCGACCAGCAGCAGGGTGAGCACGGTGCCGAGGATCACACCCAGCTTGCCGACACCGGGCGGGTTCTCGTCGTACCCGGCCTCCGAGGTGTCCTGGCGGCGCACGTTGGACGCGAAGATCTGCGGGGCCTCGTCGGTCTTCGTCCCGCCGGCCGGCCGCGCGGCCTCACCGGGCTGGGCCCAGCCCGCCTGCTGCTTCAGGATCGACGGCGGTACGACGATCGACTCGCCGTCGCCGGGCAGCGGGCCACCGGGCCGCGAGTCGGCCGGGTCACCGGCGGAGTTCCCGTTCGCGGTGCCGGCCCCGCCCGGGCTCGACGCTTTCTCAGACATGACTCCCCATCCATCTCGCCACGAGGTCTTCGAGGTCTACGGCCGGCGTGGTGGGCGCCGGGGTGCTCTCGCACTGCCGCCCGGGTCCCGGGCGCCGGCGACGCCTACCACAGTGCGAGGGCAGTATGACAGGTCAGGATGAGGGCGGGCGTTTCCGTGTGCGAGCGCCCGCCCAAGCGTACGGAATCCCATCCGTCGCTCCCAGACCGCGTCGGGGCTCCGGGACGTGGCCGGGCGTTCCCGCCGGGCGCGCGAACCGGTCGGACACGCCCTACACCGCCTCGAGGATGTCGATCACGAAGACCAGGGTCGCGTTCGGCGGGACGGCGTCCTTCCCCTGCTCCTTGTAGGCCAGCGCGGGCGGCACCACCAGCTCGACCCGGCTGCCCACGGTCTGGCCGACCAGGCCCTTGTCCCAGCCCTCGATCACGCTGCCGGTACCGATCTGCAGCGCCTGTGCGCCGCCGTGGCTCCACGACGAGTCGAACTGCTGGCCGTTGCTCCAGAGCACCCCGGTGTACTGCACGACGAGGGTCTGCCCGGCCTTGACCTGCTTGCCCTCGCCCTTGATCAGCACCGCCTGCTGGAGGTCGGCGGGCGGGGCCTGCCCGGGCGGGATGGTGATCGTCGGGGCGGCCTTGCCGTTGTCCTTGACCTGCGGCAGGGTGGGCGGCGGCTGCGTCATGGTGCCGGAGAGGGTGGAGTCCGCCGGCAGGCTCTCCATGATGTCCAGCACGAAGACCACGGTGTCGCCGGGGCCCACGCCGAGCTCGGCGTTGCCCTGGCTGCCGAACGCGGCGGCCGGCGGGGCCACCACCAGCAGCCGGCTGCCGACCTTCTTGCCGATCACGCTCTGGTCGAAGGCGGGCACCAGCTGTCCGGCACCCGCCTGGTAGAGCTGTGGCTTGCCGCCCGCGTCGTAGGAGCTGGGCAGGTCCTTGCCGGTGGTCCAGTCCTTGGCGGTGTAGTTCACCGTCACCCAGTCGCCCTTGTTCACCGTGGAGCGTTCCCCCTCGCTCACGGTGTTGACCACGAACTGGCCGCTGGGCGCACCCTCGGGAATGGTGATGGTCGCCTTGCTCCCGAACCCGCCGCCCGACAGGGTCGGCATCGGCGTGGCCTCGGTCACCGGTGCCGGCACGGTGGGGGCCACACTGGACGCCGTGGGCGTCGCCGGGCTGGTCGCCTTGGTGGAGCTGCTGCAGGCGACCACCAGCAGCAGGGGCAGGGTGAGAAGCAAACCGGCGGTGCGGCGCACGGCGTTCCTAACTGTCGGTCAAAGTCGGCTCTCCGGACTCGACGGACAGCGTATGCCCCGACCGCGTCCGGCCCCGGTAGACACCACCGGGGCCGGACACCACGAAGATCACCTCGGGACCGCGCCGCTCGCACCCGCGGTCGCGCCGCCGGTCACATCCCCGCGATCAGCTTCTCCACCCGCTCGTCGACCGAGCGGAACGGGTCCTTGCAGAGCACCGTCCGCTGCGCCTGGTCGTTCAGCTTCAGGTGCACCCAGTCCACCGTGAAGTCCCGGCGCTGCTCCTGCGCCCGGCGGATGAAGTCGCCGCGCAGCCGGGCCCGGGTGGTCTGCGGCGGGATCGACTTGGCCTCGAAGGTCTTGAGGTCGGTGGTCACCCGCTCGGCCTGGTTCTTGGACTGGAGCAGGTAGAACAGCCCGCGCCGGCGGTGGATGTCGTGGTACGCGAGGTCGATCTGGGCGACCCGCGGGTTGGACATGCTCATCTGGTGCTTCTCGCGGTAGCGCTCGATGAGCTTGTACTTCATGATCCAGTCGATCTCGGTGGCCACCCCGTCGAGCCGCTCGGTGCGGACCGCCTCCAGGGTGCGGCCCCAGAGGTCGAGGACCCGGGCGATGGTGCCGGTGTTGATGCCCTTGCGGTCGGCGAACTCCAGCGCCTTGCTGTAGTACTCCTCCTGGATGTCCAGCGCGCTGGCCTCCCGGCCGTTGGCGAGCCGGACCTGGTGGGTGCCGGTGAGGTCGTGGCTGACCTCGCGGATCGCCCGGATCGGGTTCTCCAGGGTGAGGTCGCGCATCACCACGCCGGCCTCGATCAGCCGCAGCACCAGGTCGGTGGCGCCGACCTTGAGCAGCGTGGTCGTCTCCGACATGTTGGAGTCGCCGACGATGACGTGCAGCCGCCGGTAGCGCTCGGCGTCGGCGTGCGGCTCGTCCCGGGTGTTGATGATCGGCCGGGAGCGGGTGGTCGCCGAGCTGACGCCCTCCCAGATGTGCTCGGCCCGCTGGCTGACGCAGTACACCGCGCCGCGCGGGGTCTGCAGCACCTTTCCGGCCCCGCAGATCAGCTGGCGGGTGACCAGGAAGGGGATCAGGACGTCGGCCAGCCGGGAGAACTCGCCGTGCCGGGCCACCAGGTAGTTCTCGTGGCAGCCGTAGGAGTTGCCGGCCGAGTCGGTGTTGTTCTTGAAGAGGTAGACGTCCCCTGCGATGCCCTCCTCGTGCAGCCGCCGCTCCGCGTCCACCAGGAGCCCTTCGAGGATGCGCTCGCCCGCCTTGTCGTGCGTCACCAGCTCGGTGACCTCGTCGCACTCGGGGGTGGCGTACTCCGGGTGGGAGCCGACGTCGAGGTAGAGGCGGGCACCGTTGCGCAGGAACACATTGCTGCTGCGGCCCCAGGAGACAACGCGGCGGAAGAGGTACCGGGCCACCTCGTCCGGCGACAGCCGTCGCTGCCCACGGAACGTGCAGGTGACGCCGTACTCGTTCTCCAGCCCGAAAATTCGGCGGTCCATGCGGCATCCATTCTCTGCTTGGAGCTTTCCGAAACCGCCTCCGCGACGCCGTACGGGCCGCCGCAGGGGCACGGGCGTCCCGCACGACGGCGGTGGTGGCCGCCGTACGGGACTCCTTGGCACTGCTACTCCGGCGGCGCGGCCGCCGGCTTCTCCTCGTCGTCCGACTCCGCGGACTGGTCGCCGTCGAGCAGCCGGGCGAGCTGGCCGCCCAGGATCCGCTTGAACTTGCGCTGCTGGAAGCGCTGGCGGTCGAGGACCGCCACCTCCAGCTGTTCGGGGGTGAGGGCGCGCGGACTGCCGCCGTTGGGGTCCCGGGCGAGGGAGTCCACGGCGACCTTGACCGCGTCGGTGAGCGAGAGCCCGCTGCGGTGGCGCTGGCCCAGGTAGTTGCCGATCGAGTCGGCGTTGCCGCCCACCACCACGTAGTTCTTCTCGTCGACGACCGAGCCGTCCGGCGTGAGCCGGTAGATCTGGTCCTCGTCCGTGGTGCGGCCGACCTCGGCCACGATCAGCTCCACCTCGTACGGCTTCTCGCCGACCGAGGAGAAGATGGTGCCGAGTGTCTGGGCGTAGACGTTGGCCAGGCCGCGGGCGGTGACGTCGGCCCGGTCGTAGGAGTAGCCGCGCAGGTCGGCGTAGCGGACGCCGCCGATGCGCAGGTTCTCGAACTCGTTGTACCGGCCGACCGCCGCGAAGGCGATCTTGTCATAGATCTCGGAGACCTTGTGGAGCGCACGGGAGGTGTTCTCGGCGACGAAGACGATGCCGTCGGCGTAGGTGAGCACGACCACGCTGCGACCGCGCGCGATGCCCTTGCGGGCGTACTCCGCGCGGTCCGCCATGGCCTGCTGGGGCGAGACGTAGAACGGTGTCGACACCGGCGGTCGTCCCTTCCTTGGTAGGTGTGGCTAGAGCAGCGGGGCCTGCGGGCCGTTGGGGTGGACGAGGCGCTCGTCGGTGATCGAGACGGCGATCGCGGTCACCTCGGCCTCGGTGAGCCGGCGGAAGCCGTCCTCGGTGATCAGCGAGACGATCGGGAAGATCTTGCGGGCGAGGTCCGGACCACCCGTGGCGGAGTCGTCGTCGGCCGCGTCGTAGAGGGCCTGGACGACCAGGGTGGACGCCTGCTGGGCCGTCAGGTCCGCGCGGTAGAGCTTCTTCATCGAGCCGCGGGCGTAGACCGAGCCGGAGCCGGTGGCGGCGAACCCGCGTTCCTCGGAACGGCCGCCGGTGACGTCGTAGGTGAAGATCCGGCCGCGGCCGAGGTCGAGGTCGTAGCCGGCGAACATCGGGACGACCGCGAGACCCTGCATCGCCATGCCGAGGTTGCCCCGGATCATGGTGGTGAGGCGGTTGGCCTTGCCCTCCAGGGAGAGCACGGTGCCCTCGATCTTCTCGTAGTGCTCCAGCTCCAGCTGGAACAGCCGGACCATCTCGATCGCGAGGCCGGCGGTGCCGGCGATGCCGACCGCGCTGTACTCGTCGGCCGGGAAGACCTTCTCCATGTCGCGCTGGGCGATCACGTTGCCCATGGTGGCGCGCCGGTCACCGGCGATGACCACGCCGCCGTCGAACACCGCCGAGACAATCGTCGTCCCGTGCGGGGCCTCGACCACCACCCCTTCCGGCAGGCTGCGGCGGCCCGGGATGAGCTCGGGCTGGTGCTCCGCCAGGAAGTCGAGGAACGACGAGGACCCCGGGGTCAGGAAGGCAGCCGGTAGACGCCCGGTGCCACGAGTGTTGGCTTCCACACGATTCCTTCCAGGTAGCTTGAAACGCGCTGCCCGGCACCCTACCCGCCTGACGATCACCGTCCACGCGTGGAGGGCCGGACCGGGGCGGACGGGCGGCCATTGCCGTCCGCCCGCCCTCGGCGGTCGCGACCGTGAATTCCCTGAATGCCCGGACGGTGTTACTGGCCGCCCTTTTGCACGAACTGCCGGACGAAATCCTCGGCATTGGACTCGAGTACCTCGTCGATTTCGTCGAGAACCGCGTCGACGTCGTCGCTGAGCTTTTCCTGGCGTTCCTTGAGGTCGTCGGAATTCTGTGCTTCCGCGGCCTGCTCCTCGACCTCCTCGGAAGAGCGGTTCGCCCGCTGCTGGCCGCCGCCGGTGTCCTTGCTCGCCATTTCCCTCACCCCGCTCAATCTGTCTGGCACGGTTTGGTCGTTGCTTGCTGCACCGACCCTATACACAAGGTGCGACTACCCGCTTCCGGTTTGCCGGGGCGCTTCCTGTCCAACACCCGCTGCCACCCCGGATGATTCCCATTCGGCGGGCGTTCACCCGTGGTGATCGAAAAGTTACCCGCCGGAGAGCACGCGGAGCAGGTCCTCCGCCGTGCGACAGCGGTCGAGCAGTTCCTTGACGTGGTTGCGGGTGCCGCGCAGCGGCTCCAGCGTGGGGACCCTCTGCAGCGAGTCCCGGCCCGGCAGGTCGAAGATCACCGAGTCCCATGAGGCCGCCGCCACGTGGTCCGCGTACTGCTCCAGGCAGCGCCCGCGGAAGTACGCCCTGGTGTCCTCCGGGGGCTTGGAGACGGCCCGCTCGACCTCCTCCTCGGTCACCAGCCGCTCGAACCGGCCGCGGGCCACAAGGCGGTTGTAGAGGCCCTTCTCGGGCCGGACGTCGCTGTACTGGAGGTCGACCAGGTGCAGCCGGGAGTTGTCCCACTCCAGGGCGTCACGGCTGCGGTAGCCCTCCAGGATCTCGCGCTTGGCGACCCAGTCCAGCTGCCTGGAGAGCGACATCGGATCGCGCTCCAGCCGGCCCAGCACGTCCTCCCAGCGGGCCAGCACGTCCACGGTCTGCTCGTCGGCGTCGGTGCCGAAGCGGTCCTCGACGTACTTGCGGGCCAGCTCGAAGTACTCCAGCTGGAGCTGGACGGCGGTCAGCTTGCGCCCGTTGCGCAGCGTGATCAGGTGCTTGAGCGAGGGGTCGTGGGAGACCCGGTGCAGGGTGCGCACCGGCTGGTCGACGGCGAGGTCGGAGGCGATGAAGGCGTCCTCGATCATCGCCAGGACCAGCGAGGTGGTGCCCAGCTTGAGGTAGGTGGAGATCTCGGAGAGGTTGGCGTCGCCGATGATCACGTGGAGCCGGCGGTACTTCTCGGCGTCGGCGTGCGGTTCGTCCCGGGTGTTGATGATCGGCCGCTTGAGGGTGGTCTCCAGGCCGACCTCCACCTCGAAGTAGTCGGCCCGCTGGCTGATCTGGAAGCCGTTGGCCGAGCCGTCCTGGCCGATGCCGACGCGGCCGGCGCCGGTGACCACCTGGCGGGAGACGAAGAACGGGGTGAGGTGGCGGACGATGTCGGCGAACGGTGTCGCCCGCTTCATCAGGTAGTTCTCGTGGGTGCCGTAGGAGGCGCCCTTGTTGTCGGTGTTGTTCTTGTAGAGGTGGATGGTCTGCCCGTTGGGCAGTTCCAGGGCGCGTTGGGCGGCGGCCGCCATGATCCGCTCGCCGGCCTTGTCCCAGAGCACCGCGTCGCGCGGGTTGGTCACCTCGGGCGAGCTGTACTCGGGGTGCGCGTGGTCGACGTAGAACCGCGCGCCGTTGGTGAGGATGACATTGGCGAGGCCGATGTCCTCGTCGGTCAGCTGGCTCGCGTCCGCGACGTCACGCGCGAGGTCGAAGCCCCGGGCGTCGCGCAGCGGATTCTCCTCCTCGAAGTCCCAGCGGGCCCGCCGTGCCCGGTGCATCGCCGCCGCGTACGCGTTGACGATCTGGGACGAGGTGAGCATGGCGTTGGCGTTGGGGTGCCCGGGCACGGAGATCCCGTACTCGGTCTCGATGCCCATCACGCGCCGTACGGTCATGCGGCCCTCCTTGCCCGGTGTGCCGCCCCCCACGGGCGGAACACGCTGACGTACCGCTGAACAACACCGGCGCCGGCGATGTGCCCGCGCGCGGTGGGTCGAGCCTAGAACGCGGCACCGACAGGCGGGTCCCGAGACGCGCCGTCCGGCTGCGGGGCCGCGAGGCGCCACAGCCGGACGGGGTGCGTGCTGTTCCGGGACCGCATGCCGGCCCGGACCCTGCGGGCCCGGGAGCTGTGCGGTTACAGGTACTGCCCCGTGTTGGCGACAGTGTCGATCGAGCGGCCGGACTCGGCGCCCTGCTTTCCGGTGACCAGCGTGCGGATGAAGACGATCCGCTCGCCCTTCTTGCCGGAGATCCTGGCCCAGTCGTCCGGGTTGGTGGTGTTGGGCAGGTCCTCGTTCTCCTTGAACTCGTCCACGCAGGCGGCGAGCAGGTGGGAGACGCGCAGACCGCGCTGGCCGTGGTCGAGGAAGTCCTTGATGGCCATCTTCTTGGCGCGGTCGACGATGTTCTGGATCATCGCGCCGGAGTTGAAGTCCTTGAAGTACAGGACCTCCTTGTCACCGTTGGCGTAGGTGACCTCCAGGAAGCGGTTCTCCTCGGTCTCGGAGTACATCCGCTCCACCACCGACTGGATCATCGCCTCCACGGTCGCCCCGACGGAGCTGTCGTGCTCCTTGAGGTCGTCCGGGTGGAAGGGCAGCGTGCCCTTGAGGTACTTGGAGAAGATGTCCTTCGCGGCCTCGGCGTCCGGGCGCTCGATCTTGATCTTGACGTCCAGGCGGCCGGGCCGCAGGATCGCCGGGTCGATCATGTCCTCGCGGTTCGAGGCGCCGATGACGATGACGTTCTCCAGGCCCTCCACGCCGTCGATCTCGGCGAGCAGCTGCGGGACGATGGTGTTCTCCACGTCCGAGCTGACACCGGAGCCACGGGTGCGGAAGAGCGACTCCATCTCGTCGAAGAAGACGATGACGGGCGTGCCCTCGCTCGCCTTCTCCCTGGCCCGCTGGAAGACCAGCCGGATCTGCCGCTCGGTCTCGCCCACGTACTTGTTGAGCAGCTCGGGGCCCTTGATGTTCAGGAAGTAGCTCTTCCCCTGGGGCCGGCCGGTCACCTCGGCGACCTTCTTGGCCAGCGAGTTGGCCACCGCCTTGGCGATCAGCGTCTTGCCGCAGCCGGGCGGGCCGTAGAGCAGCACGCCCTTGGGCGGGCGCAGCTCGTACTCCTTGAAGAGGTCGGCGTGCAGGTAGGGCAGCTCGACCGCGTCGCGGATCTGCTCGATCTGGTTGCTGAGGCCGCCGATCTGGCGGTAGTCGATGTCCGGGACCTCTTCGAGGACCAGCTCCTCGACCTCGGACTTGGGCACGACCTCGTAGACGTAGCCGGAGCGGGGCTCCAGCAGGAGGGCGTCCCCCGCCCGGATGGTGATCTCGCGCAGCGGTTCGGCGAGGCGCACCACCCGCTCCTCGTCGGTGTGGCCGATGACCAGGGCGCGCTCGCCGTCCTCGAGGATCTCCTTGAGGGTGACGATGTCGCCGATGCGCTCGAAGGCCATCGCGTCCACGATGTTGAGAGCCTCGTTGAGCATCACTTCCTGGCCGCGCCGCAGTTCGTCGAGGTCGACGTTGGGGCTGACGTTCACGCGGAGCTTGCGCCCCCCGGTGAAGATGTCGGCGGTGCCGTCCTCGTTCCGGCTGAGGAAGGTGCCGAATCCGGCCGGGGGCTGTGCCAGCCGGTCCACTTCCTCCTTGAGGGCCACGATCTGGTCGCGGGCCTCGCGCAGGGTGGAGGCGAGCCGTTCGTTCTGGGCGGTCACGCCGGCCAGGTTGGTCTGGAGCTCGACGATCCGCTCTTCGAGGATTCTCGA
This sequence comes from Kitasatospora sp. NPDC032757, assembly GCF_055579305.1. NCBI lineage: Bacteria > Bacillati > Actinomycetota > Actinomycetes > Kitasatosporales > Streptomycetaceae > Kitasatospora > Kitasatospora sp. NPDC032757. Next base: position 683,099 of record NZ_JBVINN010000001.1, read on the forward strand.
ATTGCGCGGCGAGTCGGCGAGCTTGCGGCGCAGCACGGCGATTTCCTGCTCAAGGTACGAGACCTGAGCGGCCTCGTCGGAACCACGAGCGGGCCTGCCGGTGCTGCGGTTGTAGTCGTCATCGTGGGCTGCCACGGTCCTCACCTCCTCCGGGGAGCTGGACGCTTCCAGACCCTACCTGGGACCAGGGGTCCGTAAACCCCTAGATCAAGAAAGATGGAACGGGCGTGTCCGATCTTCGCCCTCGCGTGCTTCCCCTCTGCTAAGGGGATACCCACCGCGCACCGCCCAAAGCGGACCAGATGTATCGTCGAGCGAGTCGATATCCGATCGCGACCGAGACTTCCGGTCCGATCGTTGTACGAATGGCGGGATTGCCTCCGATAAGGGGCGACCCGGGACAGAAACGGCAGGGGACCATGTCGGTGACCGAAGAGGCGGCGGCCAGCGAACCGCTGGAGGTGTGGATCGACCAGGATCTGTGCACCGGTGACGGCATCTGCGTGCAGTACGCGCCCGAGGTCTTCGAGCTCGACATCGACGGGCTGGCCTACGTGAAGGGGTCCGACGACGAGCTGCGCCAGCAGCCCGGCGAGACGGCTCCGGTGCCGCTGACGCTGCTTCAGGACGTGGTGGACTCGGCGAAGGAGTGCCCGGGCGACTGCATCCACGTGCGCCGGGTCGCCGACCGGGTCGAGGTGTACGGGCCGGACGCCGACGAGTAGCCGCGCCCCGGGCAGCCGGGGCGAGCGGGCGAATGGCCGTCAGGTCCGGGTCAGCGGGGCGGTGGTCTGGGAGCGGTCCCAGCCGCCGCCCTTGCGCGTCCAGGTGAGGTCCAGTGAGATGTCCGGGCTGAATCGCGGGACGTCGTCGCCGGAATACCCCTGCGCGTGGCCGGTGATGACGCCGTCGCTGCGCAGGCCGAGCCGGCCGACGGTGAGGTTCTCGCCCTCGGAGAGCAGGGTGGCCAGCACCACGGGCTTTCCGCCCGCGCCGGGGCCGAGCAGGTAGACGGCGTCCGGCGGGGTGCCGGTCTCGGCCGCGCAGTGGGCGGCGGCGACGGTGCCGGGGCGGCCGTCGCCGAGGTCGGCGGCGAAACTGACGGATATCTTCACCGGGAACGGCCCGCAGTCCAGCGGGAGTTCGGCCCGGGCCGGGTCGGGGGCGGCGGCGGCCGGGAGGGCCTTGGCGGCGGCCCGGGCGGGCGCCGGGGTGCCGGTGGCCGGGTCGGCGGCGAGCGCGGTGGCGACGACCGCCGCGCAGCCGGCGGTCGCCAGTGCCCAATGCCAGGGGGCGGACCGGGCGTGTGCGGGACCGCTGCGGCCCTGTGGTGTCTGCTGCTCTGCCGTCGCCGTGACCGCGGTCTCCACCAGGCGTCCCCTCCAGCGGGAATGTGTGCGCGTGGGTCGGTGTGAGCGAGCATCGTCCCACATGGGGGCGCGCGCGGGGTGGCCCGGGTGTGGGGGTAGCACGAAGGGGTGGTACGCGGGCGGAGTGCCCGGCGTACCACCCCTGTCGGGCGTACGGGTCAGCCGAGGTCGGCGGGCTCCGCCTCGGTGGCGCGGGAGGCGGCCCGGGCCGCGGCGCGCTCCTGGAGGCTGGGCTCGGTCGAGCCGTTGTCGTAGTCCTCGCCGTACGCGCCCTTGGCCGGGCGGCGCCGGCGCAGCGGCGGCTCGACGCCGTCGGCGAGGCGGCGGGCGGTGAGCAGGAAGCCGGTGTGGCCGATCATCCGGTGGTCCGGGCGGACGGCCAGGCCCTCCAGGTGCCAGGTGCGGACCATGGTCTCCCAGGCCTGCGGCTCGGTGAACGTGCCGTGCTCGCGCAGCGCCTCGACGGTCTTGGACATCTGCGTCGTGGTGGCCACGTAGCAGCAGATGAGGCCGCCGGGGACGAGCGCCTTGGAGGCGACGTCCAGGCACTCCCAGGGGGCGAGCATGTCGAGGATGACGCGGTCGACGTCGGTCTCGACGAGGTTGTCCTGGAGGTCGCCGACGGTGAGCTTCCACGCCGGGTGCGGCCCGCCGAAGTAGCGCTCGACGTTGCCCTTGGCGATGTCGGCGAAGTCCTGCCGGCGCTCGTAGGAGGCCAGCATGCCGGTGTCGCCGACGGCGCGCAGCAGGTAGCTGGAGAGCGCGCCGGAGCCGACGCCGGCCTCGACGACGCGGGCGCCGGCGAAGATGTCGGCCATGGCCAGGATCTGCCCCGCGTCCTTGGGGTAGATCACGGCGGCGCCGCGCGGCATGGACAGGACGTAGTCGGGGAGCAGGGGGCGCAGCGCGAGGTACGGGACGTTCCCCGTGGTGCGCACGACCGTGCCCTCGGGGGCGCCGATCAGCTCGTCGTGGGGGAACGCACCCTTGTGGGTGTGGAACTGGTTCCCGGCCTGGAGCGTGAACGTGTAGTGGCGGCCCTTCGGGTCGGTCAGCTGGACCTGGTCCCCGACCTGGAAGGGCCCGCGTCGGCGGGTGGCACCGGTCGGTTCGGACATGCGGACAATCCTAAGGGAAGCGGGCCGTCCGGCTTACCAGGTGATCGTTCCGGCGGCGGCGCCGCTCACCGGGCGGGCCTTTCAGCGGCCTTTCAGCGGCCGGTGACGGCGGCGTTCAGGCGCTGCTCGATGTCGGTGCGCGAGGCGACGCCGTACACCGTGCCGTCGGCCTCGACTACCAGGTACTCGGTGGCGGGGGTGGCGCGGACGGCGCGCAGCAGGTCGTTGCCGGTGAGGTCGGCGGCGAGGCGCAGGCCCGGTTCGAGGTCGCGGGCCAGGGCGCCGACGGCGACCCAGGGGCGGCGCTCTTCCGGGATGGCGCGGATCTGGGACTCCCTGACGAGGCCGATCGGGTCTCCGCGGCCGTCGATCACCACGACCGCGCCGGCGTCGTCCTCACGGACGCGGCGGACCGCCTCGCCGACCGGGGTGTCGGCGGTGACCTTGACTGCCCGGCGGGTGAGGTCGCGCAGGCGCAGGCCGGGAAGGGCCTCCTTGAGCCGGGCGTTCTGCAGGCTGCCGCTGGCGCCGGTCCAGATGAGCGCGGCGAGGACGGCGGCCAGCACCGCGTCGATCATGGTGTCGCTGGTGGAGCGCTCGACCCCGCGGGCGGAGCTGACCAGCGGCAGGCCGATCAGCACCGCGACGGCCAGGACGCGGCCGGACCAGGCGGCGGCGACGGTGCCGGCCATCGGGCGGCCGGTGACCGCCCAGACGACGGCGCGCAGCATCCGGCCGCCGTCCAGCGGCAGTCCGGGCAGCAGGTTGAACGCGGCGACGACGAGGTTGGAGACCATCAGGCCGGTGAGCAGCACCCCGGGGACGCTGGAGAGCTCGACGGCCTGCATGGCGAGGTAGAAGAGGCCGCCGAGCAGCAGCGAGAGCAGCGGCCCGACGAAGGCGAGCCAGAACTCGCGCCACGGGCTCTCGGCCTCGTTCTCGATCTCGGAGACGCCGCCGAAGAATTGGAGCTGGATGCGGCGCACGCCGAGCCGGTAACGGAGCGCGACGACGGTGTGGGCGAGTTCGTGGACGAGGACGGAGCCGTAGAAGGCGACGGCGAAGGAGAACGCGACCAGGTAGCGGGTGGCGCCGAGCCCGGGCAGGACGCGGTCGAGCTGGCCGCCGAAGACCCAGGTGATCAGGGCCGCGATGACGAACCAGGAGGGGGTGACGTAGACGGGCACGCCGAAGGGGCGGCCCATCAGGATGCCGTTGCGGCGCTCGGGCTCCTCGGGCGGTCCGGGCCGGGTCCTGCCGTCGTGCGGTGGCTGGTCGGAGGTCTGCGGACCCCTGCTGTCGCTCACCGTGATCCCTTCGGTCGGTTCCCCCGTCGTGCACCGCGCGCCGGTGCGCCCACGCTACGTGATCGGGGCGGTGGGACACCGCGCGCCCCTCCCCAGGGTTCATACCCACTGGAAAGCCGTGTGGCAGCACCGTGGCAGCGGGATGACAGCACAGGGCAATAGGGTCGGGGTATGCAGCAGACCGACACCAGCAGTGCCCCCGCGGCCCCGGCCCGGCCGGCGGCACCTCCGACCGGCCTGTCCCCGTCCCGCGCGGGGGACTTCCTGACCTGCCCGCTGCTGTACCGGCTGCGGGTGATCGACCGGCTGCCGGAGCCGCCGAGCGCGGCGGCGACCCGGGGCACCCTGGTGCACGCGGTGCTGGAGCGGCTGTTCGACAGCCCGGCGGCCGAGCGGACGCCGGAGCGGGCGCTGGGGCTGCTGCGCCCGCAGTGGGAGCGGCTGCTGGGCGAGCGCCCGGAGCTGGTGTCGCTGTTCCCCGAGGACCCGGACGGCGCGGCGCTGACCCGCTGGCTGGCCGACGCCGAGAAGCTGGTCGAGCGCTGGTTCCGGCTGGAGGACCCGACCCGCCTGCACCCGGTGGAGCGGGAGCTGTACGTGGAGACGGCCCTGGACTCGGGGCTGCTGCTGCGCGGCTACATCGACCGGGTTGACGTCGCTCCCACCGGTGAGGTCCGGCTGGTGGACTACAAGACCGGCCGCGCGCCCTCGCGTGACTTCGAGGGCAAGGCGATGTTCCAGATGAAGTTCTACGCCCTGGTGGTCTGGCGGTGGAAGGGCGTGATCCCCAAGCGGCTGCAGCTGGTCTACCTCGGCGGGGGCGGGGACGTGGTCAGCTACGACCCGGACGAGACGGACCTGCTCGCGGTGGAGCGCAAGCTGCGGGCGCTCTGGGAGCGGATCACGGAGGCGGTGGCCACCGGGGAGTTCCCGGCCACCCGCAACCGGCTCTGCGACTGGTGCGACCACCAGGCCAGCTGCCCGGAGTTCGGCGGCACTCCCCCGCCGTACCCGTTGCCGCTGGCCCGTACGTCCGTCGAAGACGGTGTCTGACGAAGACGATCCCACGGGGGATCCATGAGCAAGGAGTCCTAGGTGACGATCCGAGTGCTGCTGGTCGACGACCAGCCGCTGCTGCGCACCGGTTTCCGGATGATCCTGGAGGCCGAGTCCGACCTGGTGGTGGTCGGCGAGGCCGGCGACGGTCAGCAGGCGCTGGACCAGGTGCGGGCGCTCCAGCCCGACGTGGTGCTGATGGACATCCGGATGCCCAGGATGGACGGCGTGGAGGCGACCCGCCGGATCGCCGGCCCGGGGCGGGACGGCCCGGCCAAGGTGCTGGTGCTGACCACCTTCGACCTGGACGAGTACGTCGTGGAGGCGCTGCGCGCCGGGGCCAGCGGCTTCCTGCTGAAGGACGTGCCGGCCGAGGAGCTGGTGCAGGCGATCCGGGTGGTCGCGGACGGCGCGGCGATGCTGGCGCCGAGCATCACCCGGCGGCTGCTGGACATGTACGCCACCAAGCTGCCCTCGGGCGACGAGGCGCCGCCGCAGGCGCTGAACGCGCTGACCGAGCGTGAGCTGGAGGTGCTGAAGCTGGTGGCGCGGGGCCTGTCGAACGCGGAGATCGCGGCGGAGCTGTTCGTCAGCGAGACCACGGTGAAGACCCACGTGGGGCACGTGCTGACCAAGCTTCAGCTGCGCGACCGGGTGCAGGCGGCGGTGTACGCGTACGAGAGCGGGCTGGTGCGCCCGGGCGCGCTCTGAGCACCGCGCCCCGGGCACGGCTGCTCCGAGCACCGTGTCCGGGGCGCCACGGGCCGGACATGACGGTGGCCCGTCCGCTCCCCTTGCACCCTGGGGGGAGCGGACGGGCCACCGTGCTGAGGGTTGCCCGGTCGCCCGGGCCACTGCACGCCGCCGGCCGGCTACTTGCCGATCCGGCCGATCTCCCAGAAGCGGAAGACGCCGGTGGTGTCGATGGTCGACTCCACGCCGGTGATGTACGGCTTCGAGGCGTAGAAGGACTTGTTCTGGAAGAGCGGGATCAGCGGCACGTTGTCGGCGACGATGGCCTGGATCTGCGCGTAGCTCGACGACGCGGCGGAGCGGTCGGCCTGCTTGAGGCCCTCGGGCACCAGCTTCTGGCTGATCCGCGCGTCGTCCCAGCCGTGGTGGTAGGCCCCGCCATCGACGATCAGCGGCGCGATGTAGTTGTCGGCGTCCGGGTAGTCCGCGAACCAGCCGACGGTGTACGCCTGGTACCTGCCCTCGGTCCAGCCCTTCTTGAAGGCCTCCCAGTCGGCCTCGTGCTGGACGGTCACCTGGAAGACGCCGCCGGCCTCCAGCTGCTTCTTCAGCATGTCGGCCTCGGCGCTCTCGGCCCGCGAGCGGGACCAGGTGAGGCTCAGCTTGACCGGCATCGGGACCTTGGCCGCGGCGAGGATCGCCTTGGCCTTGCTGACGTCCTGGTCGCCGTACTTGTCGAAGAAGGACGTGTTGTGGCCGGTGACGCCGGCCGGGACCATCGAGTACAGCGGCTGGACGGTGCGCGCGAAGACGTCGCGGGCGAGCGTCTTGCGGTCGACCAGCTGGGCGGCGGCCTGGCGGACGGCGACGTTGCCGGTGGTCGCGTCCTTGGTGTTGAAGACCAGGCTGCGGGTGTCGTTGCTGTCGCCCTCGACGACCTGGAGGTCGGTCTTGCCGCCCTGCTGCTCGGAGCGGACCTGGGCCGCGGTGTTGGGCTCCAGGCTGTTGTCGGTCAGGTCGATCTCGCCCTTGTCGAGCGAGACCTTCAGCTCGGCGGCCTTGTCGAAGTACCGCACGGTGAACTTCTTGTTCCGCAGCTTGGCGTCGCCGGCGTAGCTGCCGTTGGGCGTCAGCACGACCTTGCCGGGCACCTTGGTGCCGCCCTCGGCGTTCATGGTCTCGATCGAGTCGATCTTGTACGGGCCGGAGCCGACCAGCTTGTCGTTGGTCAGCAGCTGGTCGGCCGGGAAGACCTGGTGGTCGACGATGGCGCCGGCCGGGGTGGCCAGCTTGGCCGGGAGGGTGGCGTCGGGCTGGGAGAGGTGGAAGATCACCTCGGTGTCGCCCTTGGCCTCGACCGACTTGATCGTGTCCAGCAGGCCGGCAGGGCCGTTCTGGTCGTTGATCTTCTTGGTCCGCGCGACGGAGTAGACCACGTCGGCGGCGGTGAGCGGGTGGCCGTTGGAGAACTTCAGGCCGCCCTTGAGCGTGCAGTGGTAGAGCATGGCGTCGCCGCCGGTGAACTCGCAGGACTGCGCGGCGTCCGGGTTGGGTGCGCTGGAGGCGGCCGGGTAGACGAGCAGCGACTGGAAGGTGTTGCGCAGGACGAGCCAGGCACCGGAGTCGTAGGCACCGGCCGGGTCCATCACGTTGGTGACCGAGGTGGTGCCCATGGTGATCGACTTGGCGGTGTCCCCGTTGACGGCGTCGGTCACCGATCCGCAGCCGGCCACCGAGACGGTCACCAGCCCGGCACAGCCGAGCACTGCCAGTCTTCGAGCTGAAGTCTTCACGGGTCGCGTCCTTCTGGGTGCGGTCCGGCCGGGGGGCCGGCCGGCCCGCGGTGGGGTGCGCCTACCGGGTGTGTGGCGCGCGCGGACCGGTTGCCGTGCGACCGCGGGCAGGACGGGGTCGCCCGTCAGCGGCGGTGCAGGGCTCGGGGGTGGGGAACGAACTGGAGTAGCGTGCCATATCGAACACGCACCACCGATACCCGTACAGGTGACAGTTGGGACACGGGAGGGCGGGTGCGGAAGCGGCCGTCCCACGAGTTGTCAGCCAATGCCCGTTTTCTCCCCGGGCGGGCAGTGGTGGCGGACAGCGGTGACCACTTACCGGTCAGTAGGCCCCATCCGCAATGAGACGACAATCACACTCGCGAGGCGACCAGCGAGCGGAGCAGTTCAAGATCGACCTGCTCCAGGGAGGACAGCACCAGCCGCCCCGGGGCCGGCTCGATCACCGCGACCGTCGGCACCGCGATCACCGGGCAGCCCGCCGCCTCGGCCGAGCGGACGCCGGTCGGCGCGTCCTCCACCACCACGCAGCGGCCCGGCTCGGCGCCCAGCCGGCGCGCCGCCTCCAGGTACGGGTCCGGGTGCGGCTTGGTGCGCGGCACCTCGTCACCGGCGACCGAGAACGCGAAGTGGTGCGTGCCCAGCGACTGCAGCACGATGTCGATGACGTGGCGATGCGAGGCGGACACCAGGGCGGCCGGAACGCCGTGCGCGGCAAGGGTGTTGAGGAGCCGCTCGGCGCCCGGCATGAGCGGCACGCCGCCGGCCAGGAGGTCCACGAAACGCTGGTTGATCAGGACGGTGAGGTCGGCCGGTGCGATGTCCACGCCGGTGCTGGCGAGCAGGTAGTCGATCACCCGGCTCATCGGGCCGCCGACGAGCTGGGCGCGGTCGCTCTCGTCGAGCGCGTAGCCCAGCTCGGCGAAGAGCGAGGCCTCGGCCTGCCACCAGAGGTCCTCGGTGTCGACCAGCGTCCCGTCCATGTCCAGCAGCACCGCCTGCAGGCCCCGGCCGTCGCCGTGGTCGAGGACGCGGGTGGCGGTGGAGATGGTCGTCATGGCGGGGTCCTTCCGTCGGTACCCCCGGGGGCCGCGACCGGGGCGCCGGCTCCTGGGGATGGCACAGGCCGGCCCGCTGGTTGAGCGGACCGGCCCGTTCAGGATGATCCAGGATACGCCCCGACCGCCCGAAAAGGGCGAACGGTACGCGACGTCCGGACTACCGCGCGTTGAAGTACTTGGCCTCGGGGTGGTGGATGACGATGGCGTCGGTGGACTGTTCGGGGTGGAGCTGGAACTCCTCGGAGAGCACCACACCGATCCGCTCGGGCCGCAGCAG
>NZ_JBVINN010000002.1:0-76693 GCF_055579305.1 Kitasatospora sp. NPDC032757
ACGCGGACCACCGCCGCGTCCTGGCCGTGCTGCGGTTCCTCGGAGCGTCCCGGGCCTGACCTTCCCATCCGTGATCACGATCTACGGCTGGAGTAAAGGGGATGATAGGCGTTGGGAGTGGAGACCATGTCCCTGAGATTTTCCCGGCTGGCGTGCGCGTTGGGGCTTGCAGGGCTGCTGATGAGTGGCTGCTCGGCCGGCGGATCGTCTGTTGAGGTGTCCCAGGGCGACATCCTCGGGACCTGGACCAACCAGAAGGGGGCCAGCCTCGTCATCGAGCAGGGGGGAACGTTCCGTTCGGAACGGATTGCCAAGGCGGTCTCGCTGCAGGACGGATGTGCCCAGGCCCTTGCTGCCGGGAAGTGGCTTCTTCTGGGCGATCAGACACAGGTGGCGAGGACCAGCGACCCCAAGGGGTCGAGTATCAGCCTGATGCCCGGCGGAAGTGGCCAGCAACTTGCTTGCACCATTTCTGGGAGTGTCCAGAAGGATGATGGCGGGATGAACCTGTGTCTGGTCGAGGACCTCGACCAGACCTGCGGAGACGGACAGTTGCTTCGCAAGTCCTCGACCGGGTGACCTGTCCTTCCCATAGCCATCGGGTCTCCCCGGCGATCGGCGGGGGAGACCCGATGGCTTGGCGGATCTTCGACCTTGCTTGAGAGGGAGGGTGAGTCTGCGTTCCGTACCGCCCTCAGGCAGCAGCGCGGGCCGCTCGCCGGCGGTAGTAGTGCACGGTGAGGATGCCGAGCAGGGGGCCCCAGGCGGCCAGCGGGAGGTAGGCGGCCCAGAAGGTGACGGTCTGCCAGCCGTGGGTGATCAGGCCGGCGTCGGTGGAGCCGTCGATCTTGCGGCCGGAGGCCATCATGGCCAGCGCGTAAGGGAAGATCATCAAAGCCGCCGCGCCGAGTCCGGCTGGGACGACGGCGGCGAGGGGCGGCACCCGCCGGCCGCCGAGGCGGGGGATCCAGCGCGGCCACACCTCGCCCCACCGGCTGACCAGGCCGACCGCGAGGAAGGCCACGGCCTCGCTGAACAGGCTCATCCCGATGACGTACCACCACTCGCCGCCGAAGAGCTCGGGAGCGGCGGGGGCGTCGGGGCCGGGTTCCATCAGCGGCACGCGCAGGTCGACCCCCGCGATCCGCCAGAGGCAGGACGGCAGCACGAGCAGGCTGACGAGACCGGCCGTCCGCACCGCCCAACGGGGTACGCCCTCCGCCGGCCGGCCGTGCAGCCTCTGCAGGATGGTGCGCGCGGTCATGGGTGATCCTCCTCGTCCGAAGCCCCGGGGCCGAAGCCCCGAAAGGGGTGGCTGCTTCGACGATGGCAGCTGCCCCGGCCCCCGCTCCTCCACCGTGGGGAGGGCCGCATCACCCGCGCGAGGGAGCCGGCCCGGCCACCCCCTGCTCCTGGGGCCGCCCCGCAGTGCGGCGCGCACGCCGGGGGACCCGTCCGTCGGCCATCCGGCGGACGGCCGGGCCCCGATCGGGTGGCCTCCCCCCGTGCCACGGATCCCACTGGTACCACAGAGCCGACAGCCAGGGGGGTCCGCAGAGACGAGGTAGCGCAGCGCCATGTCCCACCACCTCAGTGGTCCGAACCTCCGCTCGCCCCGGGGCGACGCCCGGCTCGACCTCACCGATGTGTTCGCGTTCCCGGCTGCCGGCGCCTCCGGCCGCACCGTCCTCATCATGAACGTGAACCCGTACGCGCCCACCCGGGCGGCGGAGTTCCACCCGGACGCGGTCTACCGGATCAACATCGACAGCGACGGCGACAACCAGGCGGACGTCGCCTACTCCTTCACCTTCTCCGGCTCCGACACCGGTGGCCAGACCGTCACCGTGCACCGCGCCACCGGGGAGGCGGCCCGCAAGCACGAGGCGGGCGGCGACGTGCTGTTCGCCGGAGTCCCGGTGGCCTTCGGCTACACGCCGGACATCGTGGAGGCGGACGGCTGCAAGCTGTCCGTCGGGCTGCGCAGCGACCCCTTCTTCGCCGATCTCGAAGGGATCGTCAACGACTTCGCCTGGACCGGTAAGGACGCGATGGCCGACGCCAACGTGTTCGGCATCGCCCTCGAAGTGCCCGACGCCGAGCTCGGGCCGGAGCCGGAGATCGGCGTCTGGGCGCGGATCAGCCTGCACGAGAACGGCCGGCTGGTCTCGGTCGACCGGGGCGCCCACCCGTCCCTGACCGCCTACTTCAACGCCGAGGAGGTCAAGGACGCCTACAACACGGGAGAGCCGGCCGACGACTGGGAGAGGTACCGCGAGCCGTGGACGGCCGTCCTCCAGCACACCGGGGACTACACCACGGAGGCGGCCACCGAGACGCTGAAGCTCGTCCTGCCCGACGTCCTCCGCTACGACCGTTCCCGCCCGGCCGCCTACCCCAACGGCCGTACGCTGGTGGACGACGTGACGTCCGCCCGGCTGGCGATGGTCTCCGGGGGCAAGATCACCAGCGACCACATCCCGCCGCACACGGACCTGCTCCCCGCCTTCCCCCACCTCGGCCACCCGCACCCGGCCGAATGACGCGGCGGCCGGGCCGCCCGCCCACCGTGGGCAGCCCGGCCGGGGGAGCGCCGCGGCCATATCGATTTCTGCATGGTCGCGTGTATGGGCAGTCCATGGCGGATCGAGAGGGTAGGCGTTCCGCCGCGTGAAGCGGGTGTGCGTCAGTCGCCGTGGTGCAGGTCGCTGAGGTCGGCGTACTCCTGGATCAGGGCGCGGGCCTGGTCGGGGGCGAGCGGGCGGGCGAAGAGGTAGCCCTGGCCGAGGGGGCAGCCCATGGCGGCGAGGAGGTCGCGCTGCTCGATGTTCTCGATGCCCTCGGCGATGACCTGGACGCCGAGGGTGTCGGCGATCCGGGTGATGCCCTCGACCAGGGCGTACTGCTGCTGGGAGAGGCCGAGACCGTCGATGAAGGACTTGTCGATCTTCAGGATGGAGATCGGGAACTCGCGCAGGTAGGAGAGGGACGAGTACCCGGTGCCGAAGTCGTCGATCGCGATGCCGACGCCCAGCTCGCTCAGCGTTTGCATATCGGTGTGCACGCGCTCGTCGCGCCGCATCAGCACGGACTCGGTCAGCTCCAGTACCAGCGCTCCGGGATCGATCCCGGAGCTGCGCACCGCACCGCGGACCACGTCCACGAAGCCCGCGTCGCGGAACTGCCGGGCCGACACGTTGACGTTGACCCGCAGCGGCGGGCGGCCGCCGGCCGTGCGGTGCCCGGCGCTGAGACGGTGCCAGCCGGCCGCCTCATGGGCGGCGCGCTCCAGGACCCAGGCGCCGAGCGGCACGATCTGGCCGCTCTCCTCGGCGAGCGCGATGAACTCGTCGGGCAGCACCATGCCGCGTCGGTCGTGCGGCCAGCGGACCAGCGCTTCGAAGGCGACCAGGTTGCCGGTCTGCAGGTCGACGATCGGCTGGTAGTACAGGTTGAACGCGGACTCGGCGATCGCGGAGTCCAGGTTCTCGTTCAGCTCGTGTCGCTCCACCAGCCCGGCCTGGAACGCGGGCTGGTAGTGACACCACTGCCGCTTGCCGGCCGACTTCGCCGAGTACAGGGCCAGGTCGGCGTGGCTGAGCAGCTCCGTCGCGTCCACGCTGTCCTCGGTGGTGGCGACGCCGATGCTCGCCGACACCCGGACCGCGCCCGCGCTCAGCCTGAACGGCTCCGCGAAGGCGGCCAGCACGGCGTCCGCCGTGGCGCCGACGTCGGCCGGGCGCACCGCGTCCTCCACCAGCACCGCGAACTCGTCGCCCCCGAGCCGGGCCGCGGTGTCGGAGGTCCGCAGCGCGGTGGAGACGCGGAGCGAGACGGCGACCAGCAGCTCGTCGCCGACCGCGTGGCCCTGGGTGTCGTTGACCACCTTGAAGTCGTCCAGGTCGATGAAGAGCACCCCGGTGATCGCGCCGCTGCGCTCGCCGCGAGAGAGGGCGTGGCCCACGCGGTCCTGGAACAGGACGCGGTTGGCGAGGCCGGTCAGCGAGTCGTGGAAGGCGCGGTGGGTGAGCTCGCGCTCCATCTGCCGCTGCTCGGTGACGTCGCGCAGGGTGAGCACCAGGCCGCCCACGGTCGGATCGCCGCGCAGGTCGTTGCAGCGGACCTCGGCCTCGATCGGGGTGCGGTCGTGGCGCAGCACCCGCCAGTGCTCGCGCTGCGGCTCCCGGCCGTCGCCCGTGCGCGCGCCGCTGCCGTCCAGGCCGCGCATCCGGGCCAGCGCGCTGCCGACGACGCGGCTGTCCTCGGGCGGGACGAGGTCGGTGATCAGCGTGCCGTCCAGGCTGGGGTAGCCGAGGACGCGCTCGGCGGAGGAGGAGGCGTAGCGGACGCCGTCGTCGGCGTTGAGGATCAGGATGACGTCGCTGGCGCTCTGCACCAGGGTGCGGAAGTACGCCTCGCTGTTGCGGCGGTTGATCTCCTGGCTCAGCATGACGCGCTCGACGGCCAGTGCGGCCTGGGCGGCGAGGATCTCCAGCGAGCCCCAGAGGCTGGCCAGCTCCTGTTCGGTGCCGGTGACGATGAGGGCGCCGATCAGCGGGTCACCGGAGGGGCGCTCGGCCAGGGTGAGCGGGCAGAGCAGGGCGGACGGCATGCCGTCGAGGCGGGCGGCGAGGTCGCTGCCGATGTCCTCGACGGGCAGTAACCGGGTCTCCCGGACGGCGGCGAGGGCGAGCACCTCGTCCGAGTCGGAGCCGTTGCCGAGGGCGTGCAGGGTCGGGCCGCGTTCGGCGTGCCGGACGTGCAGCACACCGGCCTCGGTGACGGCGAGCAGTGCGACGTGGCCGGGCTCGGCGGGCATCAGGGTGGAGGCGGTGTTCTGGACGGCGTCGGCGACCTCCTCGACCGTGACGGCCGAGGTCAGCGAGGCGCCGGCCTCGCGCAGCGCCCGCTCCCGGGCCAGGGCCTGCCGCCGGGCTCCGACGACGATGGCGAGGCGGGCCAGGACGAGCAGGAAGAGCAGGGCGGAGAAGGCGCCGATCACCCCGGCGTTGTTGGTGTTGCCGTTGATGGACTCGACGATCAGGATGGTCGGCGCGATCAGCGAGGCCACGGTGAGCAGGGCGAGCCGGCCGCGGCCGAGATCGGCCTCCTGCGAGGGCACCGGTCTGGTCAGCTCGACCATGGAGGGGTGCAGTGCGGCCGCGCCCCAGGCGGTGTAGAAGGCGGCCCAGCCGAAGTCGACCGGGGTGCCGATGTGCCAGTCGCCGTGCAGCTGGATCAGCCCGTACAGGATGTCCGAGATCAGCAGGCCGACCGTGCCGACGGTGAGCAGCTGGAGGGCCCGGCTGCTGCCGCCGCGTGGGACCAGCAGCCGCATCAGCAGGAAGAGGACGATCACGTCCCCCAGCGGGTAGGCCATCGAGACGGCCTTCTGGAACCAGCTGAGGTCGGGGTTCCGGGCGTACGGGAGGATCAGGTAGATCCAGGCGAGCAGGGCGAGGCCCATGGTGAGGATGAGCGCGTCCAGCAGGCTGGCGCGGTCCTGATGGGCCGTCCGCCAGCGGATGAAGCCCAACACGCCGGCCGCGTACAGCAGGTACTCGGCGAGGTAGAAACCGTCGGCGACGGAGGGGAAGGGGCTCCCCAGGTGCAGGAACTCCAACTGGATGACCTGGACCACCTCGCCGGCGGTGAAGCTGAGGTTGGCGAGTGCCAGCAGGTACCAGAAGAGCGCGTGGGAGGGGCGGTTGAGGCGGACGCCGACCACGATGGCGGCGACGCCGCCGAGGCCGATGCCCGTCCACCAGATGATCCGCTGCGCGGGATTGATGTAGTAGATGCAGGTGAACAGCACCATCCACACCAGGTAACAGACCATCAGGCGATGTCGCCGGCGTGTCAACGAGGCTACCTCCTCCACGACATCACTCCGCCGGTCGGGCGGGGGAGTTCGGCGAGGAACGGGTCTTCCAGGGATGCCCTTCGGGTCGGGCAGGGGCTTCGTCCGTCCGTGGATTGCGATCGGACATTCGAAATGTGCCATGAGTGCGTATAGTCGGAAATGTCGCACCTCCCAGCATTCTGCCGCCACAGCATGAGGTCAAGCCGGTGGACGATGCAGCAGACAGCGCACAGGGCGCACGGACGGAAGTGAACTCCGGACGTCACGCCGTGCTGTGCAACGAAGACGGTCAGTATACGATCTGGCCCGGCGATTTCACCGTCCCGAGCGGTTGGCGGACGGTGTTCGGGCCGGACGACCGGGCAGCCTGCCGGGCCTACGTCGAACGTGAGTGGCGGTGGGAGGGGCTCGGGCTCGGGCCCTTACCGGACGGGAGAGCCGGCGCAGGCCGCCCGCCGGCCCGCGCCGGGTTCGCCGACACCGTGCACGGGCTCTTCCGGGCCCGCGCCGCACACGACCCGGACGCCGTCGCCGTGCTCGCCGAGGACGGCGAACTGAGCTACCGCGAACTGGACCGGCGCAGCGACCGGCTGGCCGCCGCGCTGCGCGCCCGCGGCGTCGGCGCGGAGCGGGTGGTACCCGTCTGCCTGGAGCGCGGGACCGGCCTCGTGACGGCCTGGCTCGGCGTGCTCAAGGCCGGCGGCGCGTTCCTCCCGCTGGACCCCGCCCACCCGGAGCGGCGGCTGGCGCAGCTCGTCGAGGACTGCCGGGCCGAGGTGGTGGTGGCGGGGCGCGGGCGGCGGTTCCCGGGGGTCACGGTGCTGGGCGTGGACGGGCAGGCGCTCCCTCCCGCCCCGGACCCCGGCGCACCCGCCGGCACACCCGACGACGTCCCGGCCGCAGTCGCGGCCGGCTCCTCGGCAGCCGCAGCCGACGCAGCCGACCCCGCCGACCCCGCCGTGCCCGCCGTGCCCGACGCACCCGCACCCGACACAGCCGACCCCGCGGTACCCGACACCGCCGTACCGGATGACCTCGCGTATCTGATCTACACCTCCGGCACCACCGGCACCCCCAAGGGCGTACCCGTCACCCACCGCTCGCTGGTCTTCACCCTGGACCGGGTCATCCGCGCCTACGAGCTCACCCCGCGTGACCGGGTCCTGCAACTGGCCGCGCTCGGCTTCGACACCGCACTGGAGCAGGTGCTCGCCACCCTGGTCAGCGGCGCCACCCTCGTCCTCGGCGGGGCGCGGACCTGGGCGCCCACCGAACTGGTGCACCGGATGAGCGACCTGGCACTCACCGTCACCGACCTCACACCGGCCTACTGGCACCACGTGCTCGCCCTGCTCCCCGAGGGCGGTCCGGCCCCCGCCGGCCTGCGCCTGATGGTCGTCGGCGGGGACACCGTGCACGCCGACGACTGCCGCACCTGCCTGGCCCGGCTGCCCGGCGTCCGGCTGGTCAACGCCTACGGGGTGACCGAGGCCGCCGTCACGTCCACGCTCTGCGAGGTGACGCCCGAGGTGCTCGCCGGCGGCGGGGTGCACAGGTGTGCCGTGCACGGGGCCGCGGCCCACAGCGGGGCCCCGGACGGCGAGGCGGCGGACGGCGGCGTGACGGGGGCGGCGCCGGTGCCGATCGGGCGGCCGCTGCCGGGCGTGCGGGTGCACGTGCTGGACGCGCGGCTCTCCCCGGTGCGGCCGGGGGAGAAGGGCGAGATCTACCTCGGCGGCCCCGGCCTCGCGCGCGGCTACTGGCGCCGGCCCGGGCTCACGGCCGAGACGTTCCTGCCCGACCCGTACGCGCCCGCCCCCGGTGAGCGCATGTACCGCACCGGCGACGCCGGCCGCTGGCGCGCCGACGGCAACCTGGAGATCCTCGGCCGCTTCGACGACCAGGTGAAGGTCCGCGGCTACCGCGTCGACCCCGCCGAGGTCGAATCGGTGCTCGCCGCCCACCCGGACGTCCGGCAGGCCCGCGTCGCCGCCGACGGCAGCGACGACGGGACGCGCGTCCTGACCGCCTACTACACGCTCACCGACCGGGTCGGCTCCGGTGCCCGCGCCCGGCGCGCCCAGATCCGCGCCTACCTGGCCGACCGGCTGCCGGACTTCATGGTCCCGGCCGAGTTCGTGCTGCTCGACCGGATGCCGCTCACCTCCCACGGCAAGATCGACCGCCGGCGGCTGCCGCACACCGCACCGCAGCTGCAACGCCGGGAGGGCAGGGGAGGGGCCGATGAGGAGGCCCGGGCCCGCCAGCCGATGAAGGCGGGCGACGTGGGCACGGACGAGCCCGCCCGGGCCGACGGCGTCCCACGCGCCGACGGCGTCCCACGCCCCGACGGGGCCCCGCGTCCGGACGGGACCCCGCGCCCCGACGGCAACGGGAACGCGACCGAGGCCGGCATCGCCCACCTCTGGTCCGAGCTGCTCGGCGTCGACACCGTCGGGCCCGCCGACGACTTCTTCGAACTCGGCGGCAACTCCCTGCTCGTCATGGAGATGATCGCCCGGGCCCGGATCATGTTCGGCATCGACGTCACCCGGATCCGCTTCCTCACCCGCTCGCTGCTGCGCGACTCCACCCTGCGTGCCTTCGCCGCCGCCACCCGGACGGCACGCTCGGCCCGGGGCGGCCTCGGCGAGGCCGCCGTCGACTGGGTCGCGGAAGCCGAACTCGACACCCCCGTCCGGCAGTCCTGGCGCCCCGCGCCCTCCCGCGCCGAACCCGCCGAGATCCTGCTCACCGGCGTCACCGGCTTCTGCGGCGCCCACCTGCTGCACACCCTGCTCCGGACCACCGGCGCCCGCATCCACTGCCTGGTCCGCGCCCCCGACGAGGAACACGCGCTCGAACGCATCCGCGCCGCGCAACAGCGCTTCCTGCGGCAGGACCTCTCCGACGCCCGGGTTGTCCCGCTGGTCGGCGACCTCACCGAACCGCTGCTCGGCCTGACCCAGCACCGGTTCGAGGCGCTGGCCGGCAGCCTGGACGCCATTCACCACCTCGGCGGGCAGGTCAACTTTATCTACCCCTACCACCAGTTGCGCGCCGCCAACGTCGGCGGCACCCGCGAGATCGTCCGGCTGGCCGGGCACTCCCGCGGCATCCCGGTGCACTACCTCTCCACACTCGCCGTCCTGGCCGGCTTCGGCCCGGCCGGCGTCAAGGAGGTGACCGAACGGATGCCGCTCGCGTACCCCGAGAGGCTCGCGGTCGGCTACGTGGAGAGCAAGTGGGTTGCCGAACAGCTGCTGCACAACGCGGCCGCGGCCGGCCTGCCGGTCACCGTGCTGCGCACCAACGACGTCACCGGCGACCTCACCACGGGGGTGATGAACACCGGCACCGAGATCTGCGCGCTGATCAAGTACATGGCAGACAGCGGGAGTTGCCCGGACGTCCGGCTGCTGCTCGACTTCGTCCCGGCCGACCGCTTCAGCCAGACCGTCGCCCGTATCGCCGCCCACGCCCCCGCCAACGGCGAGGTCTACCACATCACCTCACCCCGCCCCGCCGTCCTTGCCGACCTCGCCGCCCGCCTGCGCGCCCGCGGCTACCCGATTGATGAAGTCCCCTACGACATCTGGGTCCAGGACCTCGTCCGCTTCGCCGCCGGCCACCCCACCCACCCGATGACCCCGTTCGTCCCGCTCTTCGTCGACCGCAGCCCGGGGACGGAACTCTCCATCAGCGAGATGTACTTCCGCCCGACGTTCCCGCTCTTCGACCGCGCCAACACCGAACAGGCGCTGGGGGGCAGCGGGATCGACCTGCCGGCCGTGGACGACGGGCTGCTGGACCACTACCTGGAGCAGCTGGCGGCGGAGGGCTTCCTGACCCCGCCGGTCGGGGTGGTGCGGAGGTGAGCGCCACGGCCGGGGTGTTCGACGGGCTGGACGTCGCGCGGGCTCCCGGGGACGGGCCGGTGGCGTTCGGGGCCGGGCTCGGGGCGGAGGTGCTGCTGGCCGCGTACCGGCGCGGGCTCTTCCCGATGCCCGCCGCCGACGACTACGCGAGCGCCTTCAACGAGGCCCGGTTCGAGGACGCCGTGGCCGCGGGCACGGTGCCGCTGCTCCCGGGCGCCGCCGCCGATGACGACGACCCGTACGCGCTCGCCTGGTGGTCCCCCGACCCGCGCCCGGTGATCGCCCCGGACGGCGTGCGCCTCGGGAGCCGGCTCGCCCGGCGCCTGCGCAACAGCCTGCCGTGGTGGACCAGCGCCGACCGGGCCTTCCCCCGGGTGCTCGCCGCCTGCGCGGAGGACCGCCGGCCGTACTGGCTCACCGAGGAGCTGCGCGCCGCACTGCTCCAGCTGCACGAGCGCGGTGCGGCCCACAGCGCGGAGGTCTGGGACGGCGAGGAGCTGATCGGCGGCGTCTTCGGGGTCGCCGCGGGCCCCGTCCTCAGCCTCGACTCGATGTTCCACCGCCGCTCCGACGCCGCCCGCGTCGCCGTCGCCGACCTCGCCGCCCGCTTCGCCGAGGCCGGCGGCCGCCTCCTCGACGCCCAGTGGGACACCCCCCACGTCCGCACCCTCGGCGCCACCAGCCTCCCCCGCGCCCGCTATCTCGCCGAGCTCGCCGCCCCGCCGGACGGCGTCCGGCCGCTGGCCCCGGACTCCCTTCCGGCCTCCCGTCTGGGGCGTGTCTGACCGCCGGGGAGGGCGGGACGCCCGGGCGGGGGCGGTGAATCCGTGCGGCCGTTTACCCGGGGCCCCGCCCGGGAACGGGGCCGGGCATGGTTTCTGTGGTGGTGGCACGGTGGGGCGGTGAGCCCGTTCTCGTGCGGGCCGGTGACGAGCTGCACGACGCGGCGAGCACGATGAAGGTGGCCGTGCTGGCGGCGCTGTACCGCAGCGGGGCCGATCTCGAGGCCGAGGTGCCGGTGGTGAACCGGTTCGCCTCGGCGGCCGGCGGGGAGTTCGGCAACGACCCCGGCTGGGACAGCGACCCGCAGCCCTGGACGCTGCTCGGCGGGACGGCCCCGCTGCGCACCCTCGCCGAGCGGATGATCACGCACTCCTCCAACCTCGCCACCAACCTCTGCCTCGCGCACGCCGGGCCCGAGGCGGTGGCCGAGGTCTGGCGGCGGGCGGGTGCGACCCGCAGCGCCAGCCCGCGCGGGATCGAGGACTACGCCGCGCGCGAGGCGGGCGTGCACAACCGGGTGAGCGCACTCGACCTGGCCCGCCTGCTGCAGTCCCTCGCGGACGAACCGGAGTTGCTCGCACTCCTGGAGCGCAACGCCTTCCGGGTGGATCTGGCGGCCGGGCTGCCGCCGGGCACCCGGATCGCGTTCAAGAACGGCTGGTTCCCCGGTGTCCGGCACAGTGTCGGCCTGGTCCACCCGGAGGACTGCCCGCCGTACCTGATCGCGGTCTGCTACACCGGCCCGCTGGCCTCGGGCGAGGACGAGGCGGACCCTGCGGCCCGCCTGCTGGCGCGGATCTCGGCGGCGGTCTGGGAGCGGCGTCACGAGGTCGCCAGTGCCTCCAGCCCCTCCAGCGCCGCCTCGTTGAGCAGGTTGATCCGGACGAACCCGGGGTGGCCGGGGAGTTCGAAGTAGCGGCCGTCCAGGGCGAGCAGGCGGTCGGCGGGGGCGCTGGGGCGGGCGAACAGGAAGTAGCCGGTCTCGATGGCGGCCTGGGCGGCCAACGCCGTTCCGGCCGAGAGTCGTTGGTGGTTCGCGCGGATGTGGTCGATCAGCCGGTGGTTGCCCTCGACCCGCATCAGGTCGGCGGCGCGGTGGGCGAAGAGGCGGTCGGCCACGGTGACGTCGCCGTGCAGGTTCAGGTGGAGTTCGGCGAGCGGTTCGCGGAGCCGCTCGGGCACCAGCAGGTGGGCGCAGCGGTAGCCGTGGATGGACAGGTACTTGGTGGGGCAGACCATCCGCAGGGTGAGGTCGGCGGGAAGGGTGGCGGAGTCCTCGCGGCGGCTGCCGTCCCACCGCAGGTACTGGAAGGTGCCGTCCACGAACACCAGGGATCCGGTGGCGAGTTGCCATTCGGAGAGCTGCTTGAGCACCTCGGCGGGGACGCGCCGGCCGGTGTACCAGACGGGGTCGGTGAGCAGCAGGACGGTCCGCTCGTCGGGCAGGTTCAACGCGAACTCGCCCTGGTGGGCGTGGGTTTCGGCGACGGAAACCGGTTGGATGCCGAGCGTCCGGAAGAAGTAGGCGAACTTGTAGTAGACGGGCGGGAGGTAGTGGATCCGGGTGTGACCGGTCAGCCGGAGCCAGGTGCAGAAGGTGCCGATCAGGCTGCTGGAGCCGCCGGCCGGGACGACCTGGCCGGGGGAACGGGGCTCGCCGTCGTAACTCTCGTGCAGCCGTGCGATCTTGGCGCGCAGGGCGTCGTCCTCGTCGATCGCCGAGTAGCGGGTGACGTCGCCGAGGCGGTAGGGCGGGGTGTGGGCGAGGTCGCCGAGGTAGTCGGCGACGTAGGGGTGGCCGCCGTTGTAGTCGGAGACGAAGAGACGCCCGTCCGCCCGCCGGCGGGCCCGTTCCACGGATTCGTGCAGGTCGAGCATGCGGAACAGCGACGACATCCCGTACCCCTCAAGCCGGTCACGCTACTTGTCGGACGGTCGTCAAGTCTGTCCGTGGCCCTGCGCGGGCACAACCCCGCGCAGGGCCACCGGCAGGGGCGGCGGAGCGTCAGTACGGCTGGACGAGCACGTGCGCGGCGCCCGGGATGCCGACCTTCAGCAGCTCGTCCTCCTCGGGGGTGGCCGGGGTGCCGGTCTCCTGCTTGAGGACGGCGCGGGACAGCGCCTGCACCCACATCGCGCGCGGCCGGCGACGCTCCTCCCAGGCGGCCAGCGCGGCGGCCACCTCGCCGGACGCCGTGACGGCGTCCAGCGACTCGGCGAGCACGAGCGCGTCCTCGACCGCCATCGCCGCGCCCTGGGCCAGGTGCGGGGTGCTGGCGTGCGCGGCGTCGCCGGCCAGGACCACCCGGCCGACGTACCACGGCTCCTCCACCGTGACCTGGGAGATCCGCGAGTAGACCACCGCGGCCGGGTCGGTGACCTGCGCCAGCGCCTCGGCTATCGGGCCGCCGAAGCCGGCCAGCCGCGCGGCGAGCTGCTCGTGGGCGCGGTCCACGTCCGGGCGGAAGTCCTCGGCCTCGGCGAACACCGAGCCCAGGTACATGAGTTCGTCGGTGATCGGGGTGAGCAGCGCCTTCGCCCTGAGGTTCCCCGCGGACATCACCACGCCCTGCACCTCGGGCAGGCGCGGCAGCGTGACCCGCCAGTTGGCGAAACCGGTGTACTCGGGCGCGTACCTGTCGCCGTACAGCCGCCTGCGCAGCGGCGAGCCGATGCCGTCGAAGCCGACCACCAGGTCGTAGCGGCCGCTCCGCCCGTCCGAGAGGGTGACGTCCACGCCCTCGCCGTCGTCGGTGAGTTCGGTGATCGTGGTGGAGAAGCGGATCGACGCGCCGGCCTCGGTGGCGGCGGCGGAGAGCACCCTGGCCAGGGCGGGGCGCGGGATGCCGTTGTTGGCGGGCGCGTCGCCCATCCGCGGCTGCGGGATCTCGGCGAGGGTGGCGCCGGCCGGGTCGCAGATGGTCAGCACCTCCCACGCGAAGCCGGCGGCCAGGCAGGCGTCCAGCACGCCGATCTCGCGCATCACGTGCAGCGCGTTGGACGGCTGGATGATGCCGACGCCGAGCGCCTCCAGCTCGTCGCGCAGCTCGGCCACGTCGACCCGGTGGCCGCGCCGGGCGAGGGCGGTGGCCAGGGTCAGGCCGCCGATCCCGCCGCCGTGGATCAGGACGCGCAGGGATGAGGTCATGACGGGGTTCTCCAAACGGGGGAGTGGGAGGGGGGAGAGGGCTCAGCCGGCCGGCGCCGCGCGGGCGGTGGAGAGGTCCATCAGGTGGTCGACCAGGGCCAGCAGCAGGTCCCGTCCGAAGACGCGCTCGCGCACGTCGCCGAGGAGCATCGGCACCTGCCGGTCGAGGTCGAGGGCGGCCCGGATCTCCTCCGGCGTACGGGTGTTGTGGCCGTGGAAGCAGTTGATCGCGACCACGAACGGGATGCCGCGGCTCTCGAAGAAGTCGATGGAGGCGAAGCTGGTGTCCAGCCGGCGGGTGTCGGCGATGACGATCCCGCCGAGCGCGCCGTTCACCAGGTCGTTCCACATGAACCAGAAGCGCTCCTGGCCGGGCGTGCCGAACAGGTAGACCACCAGCTCGGGGTTGACGGTGATCCGGCCGAAGTCGAGGGCGACGGTGGTGGTGTCCTTGCTGTCGACGCCGGACAGGTCGTCCACGCCGACGCTGGCGCGGGTCAGGTACTCCTCGGTGCGCAGCGGCGCGACCTCGCTGACCGAGCCGACCAGGGTGGTCTTGCCGACGCCGAAGCCGCCCGCGATGAGGATCTTCACGGCGGTGGGCGCGGTGGGCGCGGTGGACACGGTGGGCGCGTCAACGATGGTCGGGGCGGCGGAAGGAAGGGGTGCGGTCGGTGCCATGGTTCAGAGTCTCCGGAGTCCTTCGCGTACGGCCGTCAGCAGTCCGAGGTCCGCGCCCCCGCCGGCCCGGGCCACCGAGAGCGGGGCCCGGGCCAGCAGCAGGCCCTGGGAGATCAGGTCGCCCGAGAGGATCTTGGTGACCGAGACAGGCAGGTCCAGAGCGGCCGCCACCTCGGCGACGGCGGCCGGGCGCCGGCAGCGGTCCAGGATCATCCGGTGCTCGGGCTGGAGCCCGCGTGGCCCGGTGCGCGAGCCCCGGGCCAGGGCCGCGCGGGCCTCGTCCACGACGGTGGTCAGCACCGTGATCAGGGTGAGGTCGTCGCGCTCGGGCGCGGTGCGGCCGCGGGTGATGGTGTAGGGGCGCACCATCGAGTCCGAACCGTCCTCCTCGTCCTCGTCGGGCACCTCGCTCCAGTGCGGGATCACCGGGGCATCACCCCCGGTTCCTGGCCGCGAAGGCGTCGAACTCGCTGCGCGCCGGGGTGGTCAGCTTCTGGCCGACCTGCTGCACCAGCGTGTGCATGGCCACCGACATCACCTCGGCGTCCACCTCCTGGGAGGCGACCACGGCGAGGTGGGTGCCCTGGGCGGCGGCGATGATGAACAGCCAGACCTCGGACAGCTCGACGATGACCTGGTGCACCGGGCCGCCGTCGAAGAGCTGGCCCACGCCGCGCGCCAGGCTCTGCTGTCCGGTGGCGACGGCGGCCAGGCGCTCGGCGTCGGCGCGCTCGATGGAGCGGGAGTGGCTGACGACCAGGCCGTCGTCGGAGAGCAGGACGGCGTTCCTGGTGCCGGGCACCGAGTCGACGAGTCCGTCGAGCAGCCAGTCCAGGTCCTGGTGGGTGGCGGTCGTGCGGTTCATGACTGGTTTTCCGTCCTCGTGGTTCGGGGGTCCGCGGCCGGGAGGGCCCAGGGGGAGGGGCCCGGCGCGGGGGTCGGGGGCCCGGTGGGCTCGGTACGGGGTGCCGGGCGGGTGCCGGGATCGGAGGTGGCGCCGGGGGCCCGGCCGGGGAGGCGGTGCTCGCCGGAGTCGTGGCCGCCGCCCTGGCCACGCGCCGCGCGGGACTGCCGCTGGAAGGCGCCGATCGCCGCCCCCGAGCGCCGCGCCGGGCGCTGGGACGGGTCGGCCGCCCCGGCCTGCCCGGTGGCGGAACCGCCCGCCGTGGTGCCGTCGGCCGGACCGGGCGTGCGCTCGGTCCCGGGCAGCGGCGGGACGCGCAGCTCGGCGGCCAGGCTGGCCTGGCGCACCCGCTGCGGCAGCGGCGGCTGGCCGCCGCTCGGCTCGCTCAGCGGGACCGCGTTGGCGTACTCGCGCCGCTCGCGCCGTTCGGCGAGCCGGTAGTGCTGGGCGGGCCGGTACTGCTCGTCGGCGTACGGGGCTTCGGCGGGCGTCACCTTGGCGTACGCGATGTCCGGGTAGGCGGGGGTGTCGTACCCGGGTGCGCCCGGGGCCGGTGCGGGCCGGGGCGCGCCCGCGTGGGCCGCCGAGTGGGCCCCGGCGTGCGCGGCGGCGCCGCCGGTCGGGGCGGCGTAGGGCGTGCCGTCCGCCGGGGAGCCGTGGTCGACCGGCTGCGCGGACTCCGGCGGCTGTTCGAGCGGCTGTTCCGGCGACGGATCCAGCGGCTGGACGTACTCGACGTGCGCGAACGCCTCGACCGGGCCCGGCCCGGCGGCCGACGGGACCAGCACGATCTCCGGTGGCTCGCCGGCGACCGGCCCGTCCGTGTCCGGCCGCGGTCCGCCCGCCTGCGCCCCCGAGGCCGGCGCCACGCCCGGCGCCGCCTCGCGCGAGCGCCGGACGAGGGGGATCGGCTCGACCGGTGTGGCGTCCGGCAGGCCCGCGTCGCCGTCGATGACCAGCTCGGCGGGGACGAGCACGACCACCCGCGTCCCGCCGAAGGCCGACGGCCGGAACTCGATCCGCAGGCCGGTGTTGGCGGCCAGGCGGGCGACCACGTAGAAGCCGAGGCGGATGTCGTCCGCCCGGGCCAGCACGTCCATCCGGGGCGGACGGCTCATCAGCTCGTTGGCCGCGTCGTACTGCGCCGGGTCCATGCCGAGCCCGCGGTCCTCGATCTCGACCGCCAGCCCGCGGCCGACCATGGCGGCCCGCACCTCGACCGGGGTCGGCGGCCTGGAGAAGCTCGCCGCGTTCTCCATCAGCTCGGCGAGCACGTGCGCGACCGGGCCGACGGCCCGCTCGGAGAGCCACGGGTGGCCCTCGACGTCCAGCATGATCCGCCGGTAGTCCTGCACCTCGCCCTGGGCGGAGCGGAGCACGTCCAGCAGCGGGACGGGCTTGCGCCAGCGCCGCTGCGGCTGGCCGCCGGCCAGGATCACGAGGTTCTCCTCGTAGCGGCGCAGGCGGGCGGTGAGGTGGTCGAGGTCGAACAGGCCCTCCAGCACCTCCGGATCCTCGTGCCTGCGCTCCAGCTCGTCCAGCTTCTTCAGCTGCTGGCCGATCAGCAGCTGGGTGCGGCGGGCGATGCGCTGGAGCAGCCGCTCGAAGCCGCGGTGCTGCTCGGCCTGCCGGACGGAGGTCTCCAGCGCGGAGGCGCGGGCCAGGTTGAGCGCCTGGCCGAGGCGGGCCAGCTCGTCGGTGCCGTTGCCCTGGTCGCCCGCGGTGATCACCCGGCTCTCGGCCTCGACGTCGACCTGCTCGCCCCGGGAGAGGCGCTCGACCACCTCGGGCAGGGTGCGCTCCAGCTCCTGTGCCTGGGTGTGCAGTTCCCTGACGCGGCGGCGCAGCGAGCGGGTGAGCCGCCAGCTGGTCACGATGACGGCGACGACCGCGACCAGGCCGATCACGGTGGTCAGCGCGAAGGTGGTGAGCAGCGAGAGGAACGAGCCCTTGCCGACCTCGACGATGCTGTCGGTGCGGGTCTCGATCGCCTTCACCAGCTGCGGGTTGAGCTGGTCGACGGCCTGGCGCCACTGGTCCTGGGACGGCGGAAGCTTGACGGTGCCGCTCGCGTCCGCCGGGACGGCCCGGGTCAGCGACTGCTCGACGGCGGACTTGGCCTGCCACGCCGGGCTGGTCATCAGGTCCTGCCAGGCTGCGGCCTCGGCGGCCGGGATGTACGGGAGGACCTGGACGGTGAAGAGGTGGTCCTGGGCGCCGATGGCCTGCTGGACCTGCTGGAAGTCGCCCGCGCCGAGCCTCCCGGACGGCCAGCCGCGGGCCAGGAGGGCGTCCTCGCGGGCCAGCATCTCCTTGGCCCAGAAGGCGTTCACCAGGGTCTTGGAGATCCAGGTGACCTCGCCGTTGTCGACGTGGCTGAGCGCGGTGAACAGCCGCAGGTCGACGGCGATCAGGTCGGTGTAGTAGGTGAAGGCCGCCTGCTGGTCGATGGCGGCGCGGTCGACCGCGGAGCGCTGTTCGGCGAGCCTGCCCATCGCCTGCCGCGCCTCGGCGACGGCGCTGCGCACCTCGGCGGGGGCGCTGTCGGCGGTCTCGCCGGAGAGTGCCTGGAACTGGCGCACCGCGTCGTCGGTGAGCTGGCGCTGGCGGCGCAGCGCCTCGGTGACGCTGCCCGGCCGGGCGAGCGACTCGGCGCTGAGCCGGCGCTCCTCCTGGAGGTTGTAATAGACCTTGTTGGAGGGCTGTCCGGCCTTCTGGGCCAGCAGGCCCTGGTCCGCCTGCCGGCTGAAGTCGAGGAGGGTCTGGCCGCTGGTGACCGCCCAGAGGACGGCGAGGGCCAGGCTGGGGACGACGGCCAGGACGAGCAGCGCCGTCCGCAGTGACAGGCGTGGACGCCTGCGGGGGGTCTTCGGCGTCGGGGGCCGCCGATTCGCACGCGCGCGCAGAGCTGACTCCTAGGGGAAGGCGGCCGGCCTGGTGGGGCCGGACCGTCCGGGCACGGGCTTTTGACGAGGCGATACTAGTCATACCGTGTAATAGGAGTGAAAATCCGTTCGCTACCTGGGCAGGGTGCACACACAGCCTTAACACAACGTCATTCCCGAGTTCATGATTGGTGGGCGAAGGACCGTTGTGACGCGGGATGTCCTCTTCTGACGTGCGATGACGTGTTATCGGGGCAGATGGACGGTGGCCGGAAGGGCAGGCCGGGGCGTCCGGGGGGATTGTGTGAGAACTGTGTGCCGATGGCCCCGGCTGTGAGCAACTGGCCCCGGGCCGATTCCGGTCGGTCCTCGAGCAACCCGGCCGGCCCCGGCCGAGCCCCGCCGCGCCCCCGGTGGAGCGCCGCCACCGGGGGCGGCGTGCGCCGCGTGGCCGTGGCCCGGACCGCCCCTGCGCGGCTCCGGCGGGCCCGCCCGCTCGGCCGGACGATCCCTCAGGGCGGGGCGGAGCCCGGTCGTCCGAGGAGTTGATCGATGGTCACGGCGAGGTGGCGGTCGAGGAGCGGTGCGAGGCGTTCCGGGCCACCTGCCCTACGCCGAGGTGGACGCCGAGGTGGACGCCGCACGGCGCACCGGGGAGAGGGCGGCTCGGTAGCGTCCGCCCTCCCCGGGTGCCCTTTCCGGTCGCGGCCGCATGCCACGACCGGAAGGGCGCCTCGACCGCCGGAAGGTCAGCCCCAGTTGCCCACCAGCGGGACGTCCCCCCAGTTGCCGAACTTCACGCCGTAGACGACGAGGTTGCTGTTTCCGGCGGCCCCGTAGAAGCTCCCGTTGCCGGGCCGGTAGACGCCGACGGTGTCCGTGCCGGTGCCGTCCCAGTCGCCCTTGACCGGGATGTCGCCGGGGTTGCCGAACCTGATCGCGGGACGCACGTTCTCCGTCTCGTTGGAGTCGTTGAGGTAGAAGTTCTGCGTCGCGGGGTCGTAGACCGCGACGGTGGTGGTGCCGTTGCCGTCCCAGTCGCCGACCAGCGGCTTCCAGTCCGGGTTGCCCAGCTTGATCCGGTACCTGGTGTTGACGTTGTCGTCGGTCAGGTAGAAGGTCTGGTCGCTCGGGCGGTAGACGCCGATGGTCGTCCGCCCCTGGCCGCTCCAGTCGCCCGCCAGCGGGACGTCGCCGGTGTTGCCGTACTGCACGGTGACACCGGGCGTCGCGTTGTCGTCCGACAGCACGAAGGTCCGGGTGTCCCGGTGGTAGACGCCGATGGTGTCGACGCCCGGTCCGCTCCAGTGCCCGGTCAGCGGGACGTCGTCGGGCCGGTGGTCGCCGCCGAGGACGGACGAGCCGAGGAAGACGCCGTTGTGGGCGGCCTCGGCGAAGGTCCCCTCCGACGGCCGGTAGATGCCGGCCGAGGCGGCCGGCCGGGTGGGCGCCGCGTTGACGACCGCGTTGCCGGTCGCCCGTTCGGCGGCGACGGTCAGAGGCATGGTGCTCGGCTGGTCCGGGCCGAGCCAGCGGAAGTTCTGCAGGTAGACGATGCGCGGGTCCTGCGCGGCGAGGGCGGGGTACTCGGTGGCGGACGACGCCACCGTCGCGTCGGACGGGCAGTCGTCGCCCAGGCCGGAGAGGGACTCCGGGAAGAGCATCAGGTGCTGGTCCGGTGAGGAGAGGATGCCCTTCAGCCCGGCCAGGTCGCTCTGGAGGACGCTCCGGCCGACGCAGTAGTGGTCGAACCCGGCGATGTCGACATTCGAGGGGACGGGATTCTCGGGCTTGATGTGCTGGGCGTCGTAGCTGAGAATCAGCAGTTTGCCCGGGAAGGCGGCCCTGAGCAGGTTGGCCTGCGCCTCGACCTCGGCAGCGCTCAGGCCGCGGTAGTAGGCCTCGTCGGTGAGGTCGACGGCGGCGATCTTGTCCATGTTCGAGCCGATGCGCGTCACGAGGTCGGCGATGTTCTTCGCGGCGTCCGGGTTCGGGTCGAACCTGTCGGGGTCGTCCGTGCGGTGGCTGACCACCTCGTTGTTGACGTCGATGGTGCAGGACGCCGGAAGGCACTGGTCCAGGAAGTCGACCCGGGGGTCGTTGCCGCGCTGGTAGCCGTTGAAGTTGGTCCACGGCGCCACCTCGGGCGCGTGGTTGGTGCTGAAGTTGGGGTCGTCCGGGTCGCGGATGTCGTAGTACCCGTAGTAGCCGAGCCCGCCCAGCATCGAGATCCGCAGGTCGTCCACGGTCGTGACCCGGCCGGCCGCCGAGTGGTGCGCGCCCAGGGTCACGTACCCGTCGCGCGGCAGCTCGGCGGCGGTCCGGCCGGAGAACACCGTCGCGCCGTTCACCGTCACCGTCGCCTGCTGCGTCGAGCCGCTCGCCACGGCGACCGACACCGCGTAGGAGCCGGTGGCCGGGCTCACGGCCGGCAGGGCGGTCGCCGTGCCGCCCTGGTAGAGCGTCAGCCCGCCGGCGGCCTCCACCCTCAGGCCGAGCGCCACGTCCTCGGCGTCCACCGCGCCGGTACCGCCGGACGCGTTGCTGACGGCCAGCGAGGCCCAGTCCGCGCCGGTCGTGCCGCCCGCCGCCGGGGTCAGCACCGCGTGCACCGTGTAGTTGCCGTCGAGGTCGCCGGTGGCGGGCTTGTCGAGGCGTACCGCGGCGGTGCCCTTCGGGAACGACAGCACGTTCGGGTGCGCGGGGCTGTTCACCTGCACGGAGCCCGCCGGCGGAGCGACGGCCGTCCCCTTCACGCCGGAGACGGCGGTGTAGTTGCCGGAGATCAGGCTCGGCTGGCGGGCGCTGAGGTCCTGGTTGAGACCGAAGTCCGCGGTCGCGTTGGGCGCGCCGTCGAAGGTGTCGACGAGCGGCCGGGCACTGGCGGTGGCGCTGGTGTCGACCTTGCTCACGCTCAGGCCGTGGCCCGCGCCGTCACCGAAGGTGGTCACCTGGTCCCCGGCGGAGAGGTAGGCGCCGAGGTAGAGGTAGGCGCTGCCCGGCCACCGGGTGACCCCGGCGGGCGCGGCGACGGTGAACGGTGTGCCGTTGACGGTCAGGGTGACCGCCCGGTCCGCGCCGGTCGAGATGGTGAGCGAGACGGCGTACTGGGCCGCGGGCGCGACCGATCCGGACCAGAACGGCGTCTCGCCGCCTCCGCCGTGGAAGAGGCTCAGCCGGCCGTCCGATCTGACGGTCAGCCCGAGGTCCACGTCGCTGCCGGTGACGTAGCCGGTGCCGCGGTGGCTGCGGCTGAGCACGACCGAGCCCCAGTCCGCGCTGCCGGTGTCGCCGACGACCGGGTCGACCACCGTCGAGACCGTGTAGTGGCCGGTTGCGTCCGCAAGGGCGGGGGCACCGAGCATCACGGCCGAGAGGCCGCGGGTGAAGACCATTCGGTTGGGGTGGTCCGGGTGGCTGACCTGGACGTGGTCCGGGGTCGGCGGGGTCACGGTGTCCCACCGGCCGGAAACCCGAGTGTACGAGATCGGCCGCTGCGCCAGGGGGATCGACTGCCGGGCGTCGAGGTGTTCGTTCAGCCCGTACAGCGGGTCGGTGTCGAGAGCCGGATCCTGCAGGAAGGTGTCCCTGAAGCTGCGTGAGGCGTTCAGGTCGGCCGGTGTCACCGGCGTCGCGTCGACGGCGGCGGCCGTGGTGGGTGCGAGGCCCGCCGGCAGCAGGGCCAGCGCGAGTGCCGAGGCCCCGGCCAGCAGTCCCCGGCCCAGACGTTGAGCGTGTATCACCGAGTCGTCTCCCGGTCGTCGGATCGGCGGCGCGGGGTGAGCGCGGCCGGGGGAGCGGACAAGGCAGCATCGACCGGCGCAGTGGCCTCCCCCCGGAGCGGGATCCTAGAGGGTGGACACGAACGGCCGCGCCGGGATTTCGGCGCGGTCGTTCGGCGGCCCCCGGGGGGCTCGGGGCCGGGCGAGGCGCGCCGGAGGAGCGTGCCGATCGTGCCCTGGCCGGCAGTCATCGGGAGCGGTCGAAGGGGCGCGGGTGCCACCCTTGCGGTCGGCGGGCCGGAGCGTCGATGACCGCCGAGGTCAGGGACGTTTTGCGTCCGGCCCGTCGGCAGGGCCGGATTTCGTCTTCTGATCACCCGCTGATAAGTTCTTCCATGTCGGCGGGACAAGATCGCGGAAGTGATCGGAAGCCCGGCCGGTCAGGCGTCGGTGGTGCAGCGGTAGCACGCCCACTTTCAGTGGGAGGGGTTCGTTCGATTCGGGCCCGGCGCTCCAACTCGCAGGGGCGGAAGTCGTTTTCGACTTCCGCCCCTGTCTGTTTTCCGGGCCGGTGGCTCTGGCTGTGGCTCTGGCTTTGGCGGGCGGTGGCCGACCGGCCCGGGCCGGCTGTCAGATCCCGAACGCCGCTGCCCAGCGGGCCACACCGGACGGCAGGGGGTCACCCTCGTTCAGGCTGAGGGCCATCCACGCCTCGTCGGGCGCGTCGATGGTGAGCTCCACGCCGTGGGCGGAGGCACGGACGAAGCCGAACCGCGGGTAGTAGGTCGGGTGCCCGAGGAGGATGACGAAGCGCTCGCCCATGGCGCGGGCGGCATCGAGCGCGGCGATGACGGCGGCCGAACCGGCGCCGGAACGCTGGTGCTCCGGGTGCACGGAGACCGGGCCCATGGCGAGGGCCGGGACGTCACCGATGAACGCCCGGGTCAGGACGACGTGGCCGACGGGGGTGCCGGCGGGGTCGGTGGCGACGACGGACAGGCCGTCGATCCAGCCCTCGTCGACGCGAAGGGCGGCGAGGACGTCGGCCTCCATCGGACGGCCGAAGGCGGCGAGGGTGAGGGCGTGGACGGTGGGGATGTCCGCGCTGGTCTCGGTGCGGGTGAGCCAGGAGGACGAAGCGGAAGAAGACATGGTGAAACCCTTGGGTGAAGGGCCCCGGGACCACGCGAAAGTACGGTCAGACCAGGGCCCGGGAGATGAGAACGGTCGTCCGGGCGCTGCGCGGCACAGGCGCAGCGGTCATCACCGCGGCCACAATCTCACCTTCCCCGTCTCTCTCGGCATCCTGGTCGAACACGGACGGCACGACCGTAGCAGGGCGGGAGAGAGAACTCTCCTGATTTTCCGAGGCCCCTCGGCAGCCCGCTCGCGGCTTCCTGCTGCCGGCCGTCTCCCTATCCCTGCCCTCCCTACCCCTACCCCTCCCGCTCGCCCCGCTCCGCAGCGGCGAGCAGCACCTCGGCGGCCTCGGTGCGGGTGTAGAGGACGTACCGGCCGGTCCGGTGGGCATCGACCAGGCCGGCGGTGCGCAGGGCGGTCAGATGCTGGGAGATCCCGCCCGCCGTGATGCCGGTGCGCCCGGCGAGGTCGGTGGTGGAGGCGGGGAGGTCGAGCTCGGCCAGCAGGTGCGCCCTTGTCCGGCCGATCACCGCAGCGAGGGGTCGGGCCACCGCCGTGCGCCGTTCCCACAGGGTGGCGATACCGCGCGGCGGGTACCGCAGGGTGGGCTGCCAGGCGGGGGCGGTCACGGAGAAGACGCGCGGCCAGGCGAACACCGACGGCACGAGCAGCAGGCCGTGCCCGCCGAGTCGTCGGGAGCCGCCCGGGAAACGGTGCCGGATGCGCAGCGTGTCGCTGTCCCAGGCGACGGCCGGGTCGAGGTCGTTGAGCAGCCGGTCGGCGCCGCCCTCGGCCAGCAGCCTGGCCCGGTGGAGGATGTCGCCCTCCAGCAGCGACCGCATCCGCGGCCAGTACGGAGCGAGCGCGATCTCCCAGTATTCCTCGACGAGTTCGGCGAGCTCCGCCAGGCCGCGATGGGGGTCTTCGAGCAGCGCATCGATGCGGGCGGAGCGCGGCGCCCGCTTCCCGCCGAGACCGGAGCGGACCCGCTCGGCCGGGGTCGCCCGGAGTACGGCCAGCTCGACCTTCAGGTCGGACAGCGGAGTTGCGGGCGGGGGCGCGACGAAGATCGGGATCGCCCGGGGCGGGTCCGGGACGAGATCGGCGAGCAGGCTCCGGTCCAGCCCGGCGGCGGCCAGCCGCGGGCGGACCCGGTCGCTCCAGGGCCGGTACAGACGGTGCTCGTCCGGGTTCCTGAGGATCCGGACACTGGCGACGACCTCCCACAGCGGGGACAGGGCGAACCTGGTCCGCGCCAGATCGCGGGCGGTGAACTCCAACTCCAGCACTGCGCATCCCCGTCACTCGCTCCGGCCACCTCGCCTTTCAGTACAGCCTAAATCCATGGCCCGGGTCCGAGGGCGGCGCCAGGCTCACTCCATGACCACGACTCACCTCGGCACCGGCCGCCCGCCCGCGGCCCGGCCCGCGACCGGCCGCGCGCTCCTCCACGACCCCGACTTCCGCCTGCTCCTCGGCGCGACGGGGGTGAGCAAACTCGGCAGTGCGCTCGGGCAGCTCGCTCTCCCGCTGGTCGCCGTGGTGGCACTGGACAGCTCCGCCGGGCAGGTCGGCCTGCTGGCGACGATGAGCACGCTGGCGTTCGTGCTGATCGGCCTGCCCGCCGGGGCCTGGGTCGACCGGCTGCGCAGGCGGCCCGTCATGGTGGCCGCCGATCTCGTCCGGGCGGTGCTCCTCGCCTCGGTTCCGGTCGCCTGGGCGTTCGGCGCGCTCACCCTCGGACAGCTCTGCCTCGTGGCCCTGCTCACGGGCGCGGCCACGGTCTTCTTCGACGTCGCCGCATTGAGCCACCTGCCGGACCTGGTCGGCCGGGACCGTCTCGCCCGGGCCAACTCGTATCTCGTGACGGTCGACGCCGCGACCCAGGTCGGGGGCCGGGGTGTCGGCGGCTTCCTGGTGGCACTGGTCTCCGCGCCCCTCGCGCTCGCCGTCGACGCCGTCAGCTACCTCTGGTCGGCGGCCTGCTTGCTGCGGCTGCGCCGACCGGAGCCGGAGCCGGCGTCGGAGCCCGTGGGCGCGGATCGCCGGCGGCTGGCCGGGGAGGTCCGGGAGGGCCTGCGCTTCGTCTTCGGGCACCCTTCGCTGCGGGCCGTCGCCCTGGCGGGTGGCTGCACCAACCTGTCCATCCAGCTCTGCCAGACCGTGCTCCCCGTCCTGTTCGTCCGTGAACTCCGGCTCCCCGACGCCGCGATCGGCCTGTTCTTCGCCGCCGGCGGGACAGGCGTCTTCCTCGGCTCGCTGGCGGCCCGCCCGCTGGCCCGCCGCCTCGGCGCCGGGCGGGTGCTCTGGTCGATGGGCCTGGCGGTCGCACCGCTCGGCATCACGGTGGCGCTGGTCGACCGCGGCCCGGCGCTCTGGCTCGCCGGCGGCGGCTGGCTGGTCACCACCTTCAAGGTCGGCATCGACAACGTCCTCAAGGTCAGTTATCGCCAGAGCGTCACCCCCGACCGACTGCTCGGCCGGATGAACGCCACCATGCGCTTCGTCCTCACCGGCTCCATGGCCGCCGGGGCGGCACTGGCCGGGCTGCTCGGCGAACTGCTCTCCACCCGGGCCGCCCTCTGGGCGGGCGCCGTGGGCCTCGCCCTCGTCTGGGTGCCGGTCTGCTTCTCGCCCCTGCGCAGGCTGCGCGAGCTGCCGGGCCTCTGAGCCACCGATGTCCGTACCCGCGGCCCGCGCGCTGCCCTGCGCAGGAAGTCGGACCGGCCGACTTCTGCGCAGGGCGGGTGCCGTGGTCCCCACCCGGCGGTGTGCGTAGGCTGCCGGCATGCCCGGTCTGCTGCCCTCCGTTCCCCGCTCACCCGGACCGATCGTGCCCGTGGCGCCCTCGGTGGGGACACCGGTGGGCCTGCTGGAGTTCCACGCGGCCGTCGACGGGCAACAGGTGGCGGGGCGGCCGCAGCGCGTGGAGCGGCTGCCGGGCGGTGCGCTGGTGTACCACTGGGAGCTTGCTTCGGCCGAACTGGAGCTTCTGCTCTGCCCGTTCGAGGCCGACCCGACCGAGTTCACACTCCCGGTCGACGCCTGCTGGGGCGCGGTCTGGCGCATCGACGCCCGGGCGGCGCTCGACCGCGTCCGGCTGTCCGCGGTCTTCCGCGACGTGCCCGCCGGTGTCGAGAGCGGTTACGAGGGCGGGCAGGCCGTGGCCGCCCTCGGCCTGGAGAGGGCCGGCACCGTCCTCACCCTCGGCGGCTCCGACGAGGAGGACATCTGTGCCCGCGCGGAGGCCGGGGACTCCCTGCCCCGCCGCTGGGCCGCCCACCTCGACGACGTCCACCGCCGCTCGCCCCGCCTCACCTGGGGCGTCGAGTCCGTGGACGGTCACCGCGGCCTGTCCTGGACCCTCCCGCCCTTCGAACCGGGTGACCACGCCGTCCTGCACGCGGCCACGAGCTGGCGCACCCCGCAGCCCGACGACCCCGAGGACGACATGTCCACCTGGTGGGCCGCCCTGGTCGACGTGGACCACGTCCTGGCCGCCGCGTCTGCCCGGTAGCCGCCCCGGGCCTGTCCGTGAACGCGGGCCGTTACCCGAACCGCCCCACGAACCGCCGCTGCCACGGCGTCTCCACCGCGTGCCGGTCGTAGTGCTCCCGTACGTACGCCACCGCCTCGCCGGCCGGCACCCCGTCCAGGACGGCCAGGCAGGCGAGCGCCGTGCCGGTCCGGCCGCGGCCTCCGGCGCAGGCCAGCTCGACCCGCTCAGCGGCGGACCGCTCCCAGGCCTCGCGCAGCGCCTCGGCGGCCTCGGCGCGGTCGGCGGGCAGCCGGAAGTCCGGCCAGCGGAGCCACCTGGTCTCCCAGGGGAAGGCCGCGGGCCGACGGCCCAACAGGTAGAAGCCGACGTCGGGTCGGGGGCCCGGCGGCACCGGCCGGAGCAGGCCGCGCCCCCGCACCAGCCGACCGGACGGCAGGTGCAGCACGCCGGGGGTGGTCGGTTCCCAGAGCTCGGAGGCGGCGGAGGCGGTCATGGGCCGAGCCTACGCCGCGGATGCCGACGGAGCCCGGCCGGTCGGTCCGGGGGTGGTTTCACGGCGTGCGCACGTCGTGAAACCACCCCTGCGGGTGTCTAGGAAGCCGCGTACAGCGCCGTCGAGGCGGGCATGCCGGCGCGGTGGGCCAGGGCGGCGGCCTCGCCGCGTGAGGCGACGCCCAACTTGGCCAGGATGTTGGCCACATGGAACTTCACCGTGGACTCGCTGATGTGCAGGGTCAGGGCGATCTCCCGGTTGCGGCGGCCCTGGGCGAGCTGGTCGAGGACCTCCAACTCCCGCGGCTGGAGCCCCTCCAGAGGGTCCGTGGCGGCGGGCGCGGCGGACACGTTCAGCGGCAGGTCCACGGTGACGGTGGTGCCCCAGCCGGGGACGGCGTCGACGGTCAGGTGGCCGGCCAGGGCCGCGATCCGGTCGGTGGTGCGGTGGACGGCGAGCGCGTCGGAGGCCAGCAGGCCGGGGCCGTCGTCGCGGACCACGGCCCGGACGGTGTCCGCCACGAACTGCCAACTCACGTGCAGGCGCGTCAGGTTGTCCTGCTCCAGCATGGTGAGCAC
This sequence comes from Kitasatospora sp. NPDC032757, assembly GCF_055579305.1. NCBI lineage: Bacteria > Bacillati > Actinomycetota > Actinomycetes > Kitasatosporales > Streptomycetaceae > Kitasatospora > Kitasatospora sp. NPDC032757. Next base: position 27,575 of record NZ_JBVINN010000002.1, read on the forward strand.
GGTGGAGCGGACGGCGGCCCGGGCGGTGTGCGCGGTGTCGGCGGGGACGGAACGGTCACCCGCCGCCGGGGGCAGCAGGTCCAGCCGGACGGGGCTGTGCCGCAGCAGGGGGCGCAGCTCGTCGGCGAGCCGGGCGAACGCGGTGGCGGCGGGCTCCTCGCTCAGCTCTCGGTCGAGGTCGGCGCCCGCGCGCAGGCCGAGCAGGGCGTCGACGGCGAGTTCGGTGGCGCTGCGGCGGGCGGTGGCGTCGTCCAGGGCGGCGGAGCGCAGCGGGGCGAGGATCGCGGTGAGGGCGGAGGCGTGGGCGCCGCTCAGTTCGGCGATCGCCCGGGCCCGGGCGCCGGCCGAGGCGCGGGAGGCGGCCGCGTGCACGGGGGCGGCGTCGGTGGCGCGGTGGTGGGAGTGGGTGGTGACCAGCTCCCACAGCTGCTGGAGGACGGCGAGCGGCTGCGCGGGCAGCGGGCCGGCGCTCTCCCGGACCAGCACCAGCAGGGCGCCGTTGCTGCCGGCCGGCGCCGAGGCGACCGCCACGGCCGACCGGAGCCGGCCCGCGAGCACCGCCTCGCCCTGCCACGGGTGGCCGGGCTCCACCGCCTCCGCGAGCCGGGCCAGCTCCAGGCTGGTGATCCCCCCGGCCAGGTCGGCGGCGCCGAAGGCGTTGGTGGGGGAGTACGTGCAGACGCCGCTGAGCTGGGCGATCGCGGTGTGCGCGACGAGGTCGGCGAGGATCTCGGAGAGCCGCGGCAGGATGGCCGGCCGGGGGGTGCGCAGCACCTCGACGGCCCGCGCCAGCGCGTCCTCGGGCCGCTCCCACGGCCGGGCCCCGGACGGCTCCCCGCTGTCGTGCACGTGTTCCACCATGCCGTCCAGCCTAGTTGGGCCGGCCGGCCGGCCGCCTGGCCGTTCGGACAGGTCGAACCGGCCGAACGGCGGGCCGGTGATCGGCCGCCGGCCCGCCAGGCTGGACCCGTCACCACGACGAACCTCCCGAGACACCAGGAACGGTGGGATTTCCATGACCAAGGCCATCGGCTTCTCCGAGTACGGCGGCGCGGACGTGCTGCGCCCGATCGAGATCGACCTGCCCGCCCCCGGCCCGGGCCAGGTGCGGATCGCCGTCCGCACCGCGGGCGTCAACCCGCTCGACCACAAGCTGCGCAACGGCGCGCTGACCCAGCTCTTCCCGCTGACGCTCCCGCACGTCACCGGCTCCGAGGTGGCGGGCGTCGTGGAGGCGGTCGGCGAGGGCGTGACCGCATGGCAGGCCGGTGACGAGGTGTTCGGCCTGATCCTCGGCGGCGGGTACGCCGAACACGCGCTGGGGGAGGCCGGCAAGCTGGTCCGCAAGCCGGCCACGCTGAGCTGGGAGGAGGCCGCGGCGATCCCGGTGGCGGCCGAGACGGCCTGGCGCTCGCTGGACCTGCTGGGCGTCAAGAGCGGCCAGACGCTGCTGGTGCACGGCGCGGCCGGCGGCGTCGGCACGGTGCTGCTGCAGTTCGCCCGCTCGCGCGGGATCCGGGTGATCGGCACCGCGAGCGAGGCCAACCACGCGCACCTGCGCGAGCTGGGCGCGATACCGGTGGCGTACGGGGACGGGCTGGCCGAGCGGGTGCGGGCCGTCGCCCCGGAGGGCGTGGACAAGGTGCTGGACGCGGCCGGGCAGGGCGGCGTCCTGCCGTTCTCGATCGAGCTGGTGGGCGGCGCCGAGCACGTGCTGACCATCGCCGACTGGGAGGGTGCGGCCACGTACGGGGTGCGGTTCAGCGGGGGCACGGAGGCGGTCGAGTACCACGGCCCGGCGCTGGCCGGCGCCGTCGCGCTGCACGAGGCGGGCACCCTGCGGCTGCCGCTGCACCGGGTGTTCCCGCTGGCGGAGGCGGCGCAGGCGCAGCAGGAGAGCGAGCGCGGGCACCTGCGGGGCAAGATCGTCCTCGCGGTCGGCTGAGGCTGCGGTCGAGGCTGCGGCGCACCACCCCGGGGGGGCGACCGGGCGGGCGCCCCCATCAGCCGATCGGTTGATGCGGGCGCGCGGGGCCGAGCGGATCGGCGGATGCCGCCCGGCCCCGCCGGCCGCGACGCTGGACCCATGAAACCTCCCGGCAGTCCAGCAACGCCCGCACCGGGCCACGTCATCGAGGTGACCGGCCTTCAGAAGTCCTACGCGGGCCGCACCGTGGTCGACGGTGTCTCCTTCTCCGTCGCCGAGGGCGAGATCTTCGGCATCCTCGGCCCCAACGGCGCCGGCAAGACCACCCTGGTGGAGTGCGTCGCCGGGCTGCGCGCCCCCGACGGCGGTGCCGTGCGGGTCGCCGGGCTCGACCCGCGTGCGGACCGCGCCGCCACCACCCGCGTCCTCGGCGTCCAGCTCCAGTCGAGCGAACTCCAGCCCAGGCTGACCGTGCGCGAGGCGCTGGAGCTGTACGCCGCCTGCTATCCGGACCCCGCCGACTGGCGGCAGCTGGCGGAGCGCCTGAGCCTCACCGACCGGCTGTCGGCCCGGTTCACGGACCTCAGCGGCGGGCAGCAGCAGCGGCTGTTCATCGCGCTGGCGCTGATCGGCCGGCCGCGCGTCGTCGTCCTCGACGAGCTGACCACCGGGCTCGACCCGCGCGCCCGCCGCGCCACCTGGGACCTCATCGAGTCGGTCCGGGCGGGCGGGGTCACCGTCCTCCTGGTCACCCACTTCATGGAGGAGGCGCAGCGGCTCTGCGACCGGATCGCCGTCCTGGACCGGGGCCGGGTCGTCGCGCTCGACACCCCGGGCGGCCTGGCCGGCCGGGCCGCCGGGGCGACCGTCATCTCGTTCACGCCCTCCGCGCCGCTGGCCGGGCCCGATCTCGCCGCGCTGCCGGGGCTCGTCTCCGTCGCCACCAAGGACGGCCGCCTCACCCTGGCCGGCACCGACGAGACCGTCGCTGCCGTCCTCACCCTGCTCGCCCGGAACCGCATCACCGCCCACCAACTGCGCGTCACCGACGCCACCCTGGACGACGCGTTCCTCGACCTCACCGGAGCCTCGTCATGACCGCCGCAGCCATCGGGACCGGTACCCGCGGACGGCGCGGCCCGGGCGCCGCCGTCCTGCGGGCCGAGGCCCGCCTCTTCCTGCGCGAGCCGGCCGGCGTCTTCTGGATCCTGGCCTTCCCCACCCTGCTGCTGGTGATCCTCGGCTCGATCCCGGCCTTCCGCACCCCCGACGCATCGCTCGGCGGCATCCGCTTCGTCGACGCGTACGCGCCGGTGTCGGTGCTGATCGCGATGCTCACCGCCGGGCTCCAGGCCATGGCGCCGGTCGTCACCGGCTACCGGGAACGCGGCATCCTGCGCCGGATGTCGACCACCCCGGTGCGTGCCGGCGCGCTGCTCCGGGCGCAGGCGGTCCTGCACGGCGCGGCCGCGCTGCTCTCCGCCGTCCTGTCGTTGGCGGTAGGCCGGATCGCCTTCGACGTGCCGCTGCCGCGCGGGCCGCTCGGCTACCTGCTCGCCCTGGTACCGGCGACCCTGGCCGCGCTGGCGCTGGGCGCGCTGGTGTCGGCGCTCTCCCGCACCTCGAAGATCGCCTCCGGGATCGGTTCGGCGGTCTACTTCCCGATGATGTTCTGCGCGGGCGTCTGGCTGCCGGTCCAGGCGATGCCGGACGTGCTCGCCCGGATCGTCGGCCTCACGCCGTTCGGCGCCGCCGCCCAGGCGCTCGGCCGGGCGTCGGCGGGCGGCTGGCCGGGCTGGGACCACCTGGGCGTGCTCGCGCTGTGGACGGTGGCGCTCTCGGCGGCCGCCGCCCGCTGGTTCCGCTGGGAATAGCCTCGTGCAGACTGGGCCGGTGATCATCGCGGGCGGGGCAGCGGGCGGGGCGGTGGGTGCGGTGGCAAGGGAGACCGGCGTGGCCGGCGACGGCCCGGCGAGGACGGGTGCGGAGAGCGCCGCGGCGGCGTTCACGGCCGTGGAGCGGCGATGGGTGGCCTTCCACCGCTGGGGCCCGTTCGTCCTGCTCGGCGCCGGCCTCGTCGTCTCGCTGGTGACGTCCCGGGTGCTCGGCATGGACCGCTGGCGGTGGGCGGTCGCCGGGGCGCTGGCCGCCGCGGCGTTCGCGCTGCAGGGCTGGTGGGCGGTGGTGGCGCGGGACCGCCCCGGTCCGTCGGCCCGGAGCGCCGGCTACTACGCGGTCCGCTGGGCGCTCGCCTTCGGGCTCGCCTGGCAGAACCCGTTCTTCTCGACCTACGCGGCCGCCGGCTACTTCGACGCGGAACGGCTGCTGCCGCAGCGGCTGCGCTGGGCCGGCCTGGTCGCCACCGCGGTGGTCCTGGCCGGCGCCCAGTCCGGCGGGCTCCCGCCGCACGGGACGGTGGGCCGGATCGCCTTCGCCGGAGTGTTCACCGTCCACCTGGCACTGCTGGTCGTGGTCAGCCGGATCGCCTCGCAGGAGGCCGAGCGGGCCCGGATCCAGGCCGACACGATCGAGGAGCTGGCCCGCGCCAACGCCGCGCTCGAACAGGCGCTGGCGGAGAACGCCGCCCTGCACGCCCAACTGCTGGTCCAGGCCCGGGAGGCCGGGGTCGCCGACGAGCGCACCCGGATGGCCGCCGAGATCCACGACACGATCGCGCAGGGCCTGGCCGGGATCGTCACGCAGCTCCAGGCCGGCGCCACCACCCCCGACCCGGCGGCGGCCCGCGAGCACCTGGACCGCGCCGCCGACCTCGCCCGGCTCAGCCTCGGCGAGGCCCGGCGTTCCGTCCGTAACCTCTCGCCGGCGGCGCTGGAGCACGACACGCTGCCCGGGGCGCTGCGCAAGACGGTCGCCGACTGGCGCGAACGGACCGGCATACGGGCCGAGTTCACCGTCACCGGCACGGTGGAGGCGCTGCACGGCGAGATCGCCGCCACGCTGCTGCGGATCGCCCAGGAGGCGCTCGCCAACGCCGCCCGGCACGCCCGGGCGACCCGCCTCGGCCTCACCCTGTCCTTCATCGACGACGAGGTCGTCCTGGACGTCCGGGACGACGGCCGGGGCTTCGACCCGCTCGCCCTGCCGGCCGCCTCCGCGCGCGCCGGTACCGGCGGCTTCGGCCTGGCCGGCATGCGGGCCCGGGCCGAACGCATCGCCGGCTCGGTCACCGTCGAGTCCGAACCCGGCTTCGGGACGGCGATCTCGGCTCGCGTACCGTTGGTGCGCCATGAGCGCTGACGTGATCACCCTGCTCCTCGTCGACGACCACCCCGTTGTCCGCGACGGCCTGCGCGGCATGTTCGCCGCCGACCCCGGGTTCCGGGTGCTGGGCGAGGCATCGAGCGGCCCCGAGGCCGTGGCCTGCGTCGCCGCCCTCGACCCCGACGTCGTCCTGATGGACCTGCGGATGGCGGGCGGCGGCGGGGTCGAGGCGATCACCGAGCTCACCCGCCTGGGCGCACGGGCCCGCGTCCTCGTCCTCACCACGTACGACACGGACGCCGACACCCTGCCCGCCATCGAGGCGGGCGCCACCGGCTACCTGCTGAAGGACGCGCCGCGCGACGAACTGTTCACCGCGGTGCGGGCCGCGGCCGAGGGGCGCACCGTGCTCTCCCCGGCGGTCGCCTCCCGGCTGGTCGCCGCGGTGCGCACCCCGGCGGCCCGCGGCGAGGCCGTCCGCGGCGAGACGGTCCGCGGCCGGGAGCAGACCGGGGCGGACACCCCGCTGTCGACGCGCGAGCGCGAGGTGCTGGCCCTGGTGGCCAAGGGCACCTCGAACCGGGAGATCGCCCGGGTGCTCTTCGTCAGCGAGGCCACGGTGAAGACCCATCTCACCCACATCTACGCCAAGCTGGGCGCGGCCGACCGGGCGGCGGCGGTGGCCCAGGCGTACGAGCGGCGCATCCTGGGTTAGCTCCTGTCCGGCCGATCCCGCCGTGGGTGCGATCGATCGACCGGACGCGGCCGTTGAGTGGTGCCCTCGCCGCCGGGCGCGCCCCGCGGACGCCGGGGCGGCCGGCCGCGAACGCCGGAGCCCTTGGCTGCCCGGCATTCTGACGCAGCGTCGGTAGAGTCCGGTGCCATGACCGATGTGAGCGACTTCTCGTACGGGGGCCGGCTGACCGGCAAGGTGTGCGTGGTGACGGGCGCGGCCAGCGGCATCGGCCGCGCGGTGGCCGAACGCTTCGCCCGGGAGGGCGCGTCGGTCGTCGCGACCGACGTGGACGCGGACGGCCTGCGACGGCTGGCGGGGCAACTCCCGGAGGCCGTCAGCACGGTGGTCGGCGACGTCTCCCGGGACGACGACGCCCGCCGGATGGTCGCCGCAGCCGTCGACCGGCACGGCCGTCTGGACGTCCTGGTGGCCAACGCGGGCGTGATCCCGCTGATGGAGATCACCGAGGCGAGCGCCGAGGACTGGGACCAGGTGATGGCCGTCGACGGCCGCGGCATGTTCCTCACCTGCAAGTACGCGGTGGAGGCGATGGCGGCGCCCCGTGGGCGGGGTGGCGCGATCGTCTGCGTCTCGTCCATCTCCGGCGAGGCCGGCCAGCGCGGCCAGGCCGTCTACGGGCCCGCCAAGTTCGTCGCGTCCGGCCTGACCAAGCACCTCGCCGTCGAGTGGGCCGACCGGGGCATCCGGGTCAACGCGGTGGCCCCCGGAACCATCACCACCGAGCGCGTCCGCCGTCTCCAGGACGAGCCTGGCGGCCCCGAGTACCTCGCCGCGATCGAGAAGCTCCACCCGATGGGCCGGCTCGGCGCCCCGGCCGAGGTGGCCGCCGCCGTGCTCTTCCTGGCCTCCGACGACGCCTCCTTCGTCACCGGCGTGGTCCTCCCGGTGGACGGCGGTTACCTGGCGCAGTAGGCCGTCAGCCGCCCGGTACACCGGGCAGGGCCGCGCCGCCGCCCGGGCCGCGCCCGGCCGCGAGGGCCCGTTCCGCGGTGTCGAGGACGGCGCGGGCGGCGGCCCGGTCGCGGACGCGGAGCACGACGAGCGGGCTCGCGGCGGGCACGGCGCCCTCGGCGAGCAGGTCGGCGGCCCGGCCGGGTGTGCGGTTCCGGCTCGGTGATCACCGGGCTCCGGCCGGACGCTCTCTCAACTCGGCGGGCTCCCCGGAGAAGGCGACCTCGCCCCGGTGCAGCACGTGGACGACGGCCGCCCCGGCCAGGCCGTGGGGGAGCGACCGCGCGGTCAGTACCACCGCCCGGCCCTCGGCCCCGGCGGTGGCGAGCAGGTGCGCGTGCAGCCGGGCCGCGACCGCGGGCGCGAGGCCCCGGTCCGGCTCGTCCAGCAGGAGCAGGCGCGGTCGCGTGGCCAACGCCCGGGCCACGGCGACCAGTTGCTGCTGACCGCCGGAGAGTGCCGCGGCCCGGCGGGGTAGCAGGGCGGACAGCTCGGGGAAGAGCGCGAGTGCCTCCCCGGCGGAGGAACCGCCCAGCTCCAGGTGCTCGGCCACCGTGAGCGAGGCGAACACCGCCCGCTCGGCCGGCACCAGCGCCAGCCCCAGCCGCACCCGCCGGTGCACGCCCAGCGCCGTGACGTCCCGGCCCTGCCAGGTCACCCGCCCGGCGGCCAGCGGGACCAGGCCGGCCAGGGCGTGCAGCGCAGTGGTCCGCCCGGAGCCGTTGCGGCCGAGCAGGACGGTGACCGCGCCGGCGGGGAAGGCGAGGTCCACACCGTGCAGGGCCTCCAACGGGCCGTAGCGGACCCGGGCGGCGTGCAGGGCGGCCTCGACGGTCACAGCCGCCCCGTCCCCGCGGCGGCGCCGCCCCAGGCCCGGGCCACCCGCGGGTCGTCCAGGACGTCGGCCACCGGGCCGCGCGCCACCACCCGGCCGCCCGCCATCACGTAGACGCGGTCGGCGAGTTCACGGACCAGGTCGGGATCGTGCTCGACCAGCAGCAGCGCCGTGCCCCGGTCGGCCAGACCGCGCAGGACGGAGACCAGCCGGGCGGTCTGCGCGGTGTCCAGACCGGCGGCCGGCTCGTCCAGCAGCAGGACGTGCGGACCGCCCGCCAGTGCGCGGGCCAGCTCCACCAGGCGCAGCACCCCGGTGGGCTGGTCGCCGGCCGGCTGCGCCGCGACGCCCTGCAGGCCGAACAGGGCGAGGGCCCGGGCGGTCGCGGCATCCACCGCGCCGGCGTCCGGGCGGCGGCCGCGTCGCTGCTCGGCGCCGATCCGGACGTTGTCCGCCACCGTGAGGGTCGGGAAGACGGCGATCTGCTGGAACGTCCTGGCCAGCCCGAGCCGGACCCGGGCGTGCGCGGGCACCCGGGTGACGTCCCGGCCGCCGAGGACCACCCGCCCGGCGTCCGGGCGGACCGTCCCGGCCAGGCAGTCGAACAGGGTGCTCTTCCCGGCGCCGTTCGGCCCGATCAGCGCGGTGACCCGCCCCGCCGGCGCGGTCAGGTCCACCCCGGCGACGGCCTCGATCCCGCCGTAGCGGCGCACCACGCCCCGCGCGGTCAGCCGGACCGGGCCGGTGCCCGCCCGGTGGACGTCGGTGCTCTGCCGGCTCACGGCGGCACCTCCGCGGAGCCTGCGGCCCGCCGGGCGGCGATCAGGGCACGGGCCCGGAGCCCCGCCGCGGTGAGGCGGACCGGTGGGAGCGCCGGGGGCGGCGGCACCGGGCGGCGGCGCGGCAGCCGGTCGGCCAGGCCCGCGAGGCCGCCGGGCAGCCGGCCGATCGCCGCCGCCAGCACACCGACAGCGACCGCCGACACCCCGGTCACCGTGCCCGCGTCCAGGCCGATCAGCAGCGCGGCGGCCAGCACCGCCCCGAGGGCGCTGTCCGCGCCGGCCACCACCACGGCGGCGAACCAGAGCAGCCCGAGCACCGGGTCGAACGACGCCGGGTCGAAGGCCCGCCCGGCGAGCCCCATCAGCCCGCCGCCGAGCGCGGCCAGCGCCGCCCCCACGACGAACGCGAACAGCTTCAGCCCGGGCACGTTCACGCCCGCGGCCACCGCACCCGCCTCGTGGTCGCGCATCGCCGTCAGCGCCCGGCCCGGCCGCCCGCGGTGCAGCCCGTGCACCACCAGCAGGCCGAGCGCGAGCAGCAGCAGCTCGGCCAGGTAGAAGGCCCGGTCGCCGGTCAGGAAGGCGGGCCGGTCCAGGGTCAGCCCGGTGGTCGCGTACGGCTGCTGGAAGACGAAGCGGCTCATCGCCGTCCCGACCGCGAAGGTGACCAGGGCCAGGGCCGGGCCCCGCCGCCGGATCGCGGGCCACCCGGTGAGCAGCCCGAGCGGAGCCGTCGCCAGCACGGCGAACAGCAGCGCGGGCACGGCGGGCAGCGGCGGCAGGCCCGGGATCCGCCCCGACATCAGCAGCGCCGTCCCGAGCGCGCCCAGCCCCGCGTACCCGGCCTGGCCGAGCGAGATCTGCCCGCCGTACCCGGTCACCACCACGACGGAGAGCAGCACCAGGGCCAGCGCGGGCACGAGCAGGGCGCTGCGCAGGTCGCCGTCGCGGAAGCCGAGCGGCAGCAGGAGGAGAACCAGGCAGACCGCCCCGGCCGCCCGCCCGCCGCCGGTCGCTCCCCGTCGGCCCGTCCACCGGGCGGTCGGCGGCACGCCGGTCAACGGGGTGCGGTCGCCGCGCTCGCCGGCGATCGCGGGGCCGGCCAGCAGTGCGGTGGCGAGCAGCGCCACGACGAACAGGTTGGCCTGCACCGCCTGCACCAGCGGCAGCAGCCGGCCGGACGGCTGCAGTCTGGTCAGCTCGGACTGGGCGATCCCGAGGCCGAGGCCGGTCGCCACCGCCACCGGGATGCTGCGCAGCCGGGCCGCGACGGCGACCGCCAGGGTCTCCATCACCAGCAGCGGCAGCCCGTACGGGTCGAGCAGCAGGTAGGGCGCCAGGGCGACGCCGACCAGGCCCGCGGTGAACGAGCCGAACGCCCAGCCCGCCGCCGAGACCCGGTCGGCGTCCACCCCGGCCAGCCGGGCGAGCCGCCGGTCGTCCACGACGGCGCGCACCTGGAGGCCGAACCGGGTGAACCGGGTGACCGCGGCCACCGTCACGGCGAGCACCAGGATGGCGGCGAGCTGCGCCACGGCGTCCGGGCGCAGGGTGTGCCCGCCGGGCAGCCCGATCGGGGTGCCGCCGAACGGGGACGGCGCGCCGCTCACCGGGGCCGTGCCCCAGACCAGTACCACCACGCCGATCAGCAGGACGAACACGCCGAGCCCGGCCACCATGGTCTCGGCCGTTCCGGCCCCGCGCCGCTGCAACGGCCGGTACACCAGGACGTCCAGCAGCACCCCCAGCGCGGGTGCGACCAGCAGCAGGCAGCACGCGACGGCCGGCCAGACCGGCCAGTGCCGCACCACGACCAGGTCGCGCACCAGGTAGGCGACGAGCATGGCCTGGGCGCCCTGGGCGAGGTTGAGCACGCCGGTGGCGCGGTGGCAGACGACCAGGCCGATGCCGCTGAGCGCGGCGGCGCTGCCCACGGTGAGGCCGGCGAGCGCGAGGTCGACGGTGAGGGCGAGGGAGTCGAGGGCGGGGACGTCCGGCACGGGACCGCCTCAGCCGGCCGGCGGGGCGGCGTCGCCCGGACGGGTGGGGCCGGCCCGCCCGCCGGGCGCATCGGGTCCGCCGGGGGCACCGGGTCCGCCGGGGGCATCGGGCTCACCGGGCTCGTCGGGTATGTCGGGCTCACCGGGCACGTCGGGCGTATCGGGCACGCCGGGCGCATCCGGTTCGCAGAGTCGGCACGGGGTGAGCCCGCGCGCCCGGACGGCGGCGGCGTCCACCGGCTCGGCGTGGGACTTGCCGGCCACCAGCGGGCAGTCCGGCCGGTGGTAGAGCGTGCCCGCGGTGACGGCCACCGCGGCGGCGCCGCTCCCGACGGTGCCGACGGCGCCCGCGGCTTCGCCCGGCGCGGCCCGGCTGCGCGCGGTGTCCTCGGGCGCGGTGTCGCCCGCCTCGGTCTCGTCCGGCGCGGTGCCGTCGGGCTCGACCAGCAGGTCGTACAGCCGCGCGACCCGTCGGCCGGTCAGGTCGGCGGCGTGGTCGTCGGACCCCGGGGAGCGGCCGGCCGAGCGCAGGGCGACCAGGACGATGCCCGCCACGATCAGCGCCGCGCCCGGGATGGTGGACGAGGCCAGGTAGGGGATCTGCTGCTCGGCGAAGCGCTCGCCGGAGACGCCGTACCAGCCGAGCACGCAGAGGGCGGCCCCGGCGGCCGCGATGATCCAGCCGGTCCACTCGCGCGCGTCCCGGACCGTCCGCACCGCCCGCGCCGCGGGGTGCCGCGGCCCGGCGCCGTGGCGGGCGACCGGCCCCGTCCCGGCGGTGCGGGTGCTTTCGCCCCCGGATTGCGATTCGTCCATGGATCCGCCTTCATGGTGTCACCTGCGACATTTCCAGGATCGGCCTGGAACAGCATCCGGACACCGGCAGAGCGGGCCGCGCGGCGCATCCGGGTCGCGCGGCTCGCGCGGCCGGGGCAGACGGGCAGACGGTGCCCGCGCGGCGATCGCCGCAGTCGAGAGGAACACCATGCACGTGAGGCAGAGCGGCACCCGCGACACCCGCGGCACGAGTCGGGGCGGCGGCCCCGTCCTGCGGTCGGCGAGCGTGCTGCTCGCGCTGCTGCTGGCGGGCACGGTGGCCGCGTGCAGCAGCAGCACGTCCGGCTCCACGGCCTCGGGCTCGGCGTCCGCGTCGGTGTCCGCGTTGGAGTCGGCGCTGGCGTCGGCCTCGGCGTCGCTCAGTGCGAGCGCGAGTGCGAGTGCCAGCGCGAGCGCCGGTGCCACCGCGCCCGCGGACCAGGCGACCGCAAAGAACCAGGTCACCGCCAACTGGGAGAAGTTCTTCGACCCCAGCACCCCGATCCCGGAGAAGGCGAGCCTGCTCCAGAACGGTGACGCGCTGCTCCCCGTCCTCCAGGGCTTCTCCCAGGACCCGCGGGTCGGCCAGGTGAAGGCCAAGGTGACGGACGTGACGTTCACCTCGCCGACCGGCGCCACCGTCACCTACGAGCTCTCCCTCCAGGGCACCGTGGTCGAACCGAGCGCCACCGGCCAGGCCGTGCTGGAGAACGGCACCTGGAAGGTCTCCCGCTCCACCCTGTGCGGCCTGCTGACCCAGGCCGGCGGCGCGAGCGGCACGCCGATCCCCGGATGCAGCTGACGGGCTCGCCGTCCCGCCGGGCCGCCGACGGACCCACCCGCCGGCGGCCCGCGCGCCGCGCCCTGGCGTCGCTCCTCGTGCTGCCGCTCGTCCTGCTCGCCACCGCCTGCGGCACCCGGCTGCCGGAGAGCGCGTTCGGCCCCCGCCCCACCCCGGGCGGGGGCACGACGCCGGTCGGCAACCCGGCCTCCGACACCGGCGTCACCGCCGCCGAGATCAGGATCGGCATCGTCACCTCGCTGACCAGCCCGGTCGGCAGCGAGGTGTTCGCCGGCCCGCGCTACGGCGCGCAGGCCTTCGTCCAGGCCCTGAACGACCGCGGGGGCCTGCACGGGCGCACCGTCAGGCTGGTCACCTGCGACGACGGCGGCAGCGGCATCGGCAACCAGGACTGCGTGCACCGGCTGATCGACCAGGAACACGTCTTCGCCTTCGTCTCCGGCAGCGTGCTGGACTACGCCGGTGCCGGGTACGTGAGCGGCAAGGGCGTGCCGGACATCGGCGGTCAGCCGGTCGGCACGGCGTACGACCGCTGGCCGCACCTCTACGGCATCTACGGCAGCAGCGCGCCGCGCGACGGCCACGCCGTCGGCTGGAACGGGACGCTCTACCAGAGCACGGAGGTGTTCCGGTTCTTCAAGGAGCGGCTGGGCGCCGGGAGCGCCGCCGTGGTCGCCTACAACCAGGCCGACTCGGCCCGCTACGCCGCGCAGCTGAAGACCGGCCTGGAGGCGGAGGGCTACCGCGTCCTGGTGCAGACGGTCGACTTCGCGCTGCCGAACTTCCAGGCGGTGGCCGCCGCCGTCCGCGCCGACGGCTCGCAGCTCCTCTTCGACGCCATGGACACGCGCGGCAACGCGGCGCTCTGCCGGGCGCTGGACGACTCGGGGGTGAAGGTCGCGGCGAAGGTGACCAACGTCCAGAACTGGTCCGAGACCGTCCGTACCGACTACCGGTCGTCACCCGGTTGCCGTAACGCGCTCTGGGCGACCTCGTCCAGCCTCAACTACGAGGACGTGGGCTACCCGGCGGTGCAGGAGTTCCGCACCGCGATGGCCCGGTACTACCCCGACCGGGAGCCGCTGCTCTCGGCCTGGGAGCTGGAGGGGTGGGCGGGAGCGCAGTGGCTCACCGACGCGATGGACTCCTGCGGCGCGGACGTCACCCGGGCCTGCGTCGAGCGGTTCATGAACCGCTCCGAGCCGTACGACGCGCACGGGTTGATCCTGCCCGCCTCCTTCGTGCCGCAGCCGCCGCCGTCCGGGCCGACCCGGGCCTGCCTGAACGCGGCCCGCTGGCAGGACGCGGCGCAGGGCGGGAAGGGCGGCTGGGTCACCCAGGTGGCGTCGATGACCACCGACTGCTTCGAGGTGCCGCAGCTGCCGTACCGGCCGTGACGCGCCCGTGGGACGGGTCGGCTCTCAGGTGAGCCGCTCCGCCAGGACGATCGCCGCGTCGTCGTCCAGCCGGCCGCCGACGTGGTGGAGCAGGTCGCGGCGCAGGTGGTTCAGCAGGGCGGCCGGGCGGTCGGCGCGCCAGGCGGTGACACGCTCGGTGAGCGGGTAGAACCGGCGTGCGGCGTCGCGGGCCTCGATCACGCCGTCGGTGTAGATCAGCAGGCGGTCGCCGGGGAGGAAGGGGAACACCTCCACCTCGTACCTGGTCGGGGCCAGCTCGCCGAGCCCGAGCGGGGGAGCGGGGTGGCGGGCGCTGAGGGCGGTGATGCCGTCGGCGTGCAGCAGCAGCGGGGGCGGGTGGCCGCAGTCGATCAGGCGCAGCACGGAGCCGTCGTCCGGGATGTCCAGGATGACGGCGGTGATGAACGACTCGCCGGCGTCGTCCGCGGCCGGGCCGTCCCGGGCCGGGTCGGGGACGGCGCCCGCCACCGCCCGGCGCAGGCGGTTCTGCTCGCCGAGCTGGGCGAGGTCCCAGCAGACGCTGCCGTCCAGGTAGGTGGCGAGGTCGGGGAGCTCGGCGTGGAGGTGGGCGGCGGCCCGGAACGCGCCCAGCAGCAGGGCCGCGTCGCCGAGCGAGGAGAGGCCCTTGCCGCGGACGTCGCCGACCAGCAGCCGGGTGCCGGTGGCGGTGCGGGCCGCCGCGTAGAGGTCCCCGCCGACCTGTGCCTCGGCCTCGGCGGCCAGGTAGACGGAGGCGAGGTGGAGCGGCCCGATCCGGTCGGGCAGCGGGCGCAGCAGGACCCGCTGGGCCGCCTCGGAGACCGAGCGGACCTGGGCCAGCTCCCGTTCGTGCCGGTCGCGCAGCACCCGTAGGCCGATGATCAGCGCCGAGACGGCGATCTGCGCGCCGAGCTGGGTCTCGTGGTTGGCGGTGTCGATGCCGTCGCGCAGGAGGCCGATGACGGTCAGTGCGGCGAGGGCGATCAGGGCGACGGCGGTGGTGGCCCGGGCCCCCGCGAAGGAGGCGGTGATCGCGGGGGCGACGATCAGCAGCGGGCCCAGGTGGATCTCGGGCGGGGCGACGATGTCGACCACGGTGATCGCCACGATCAGCGCGAGCGACAGCACCGTCAGAGCGCGGCGGCCGGGCCGCCACGACCGGCGGCGGTCACGGGGACGCTGCCGAAGTGGCACCTCTCCTCTGTACACCGTCCGGGCGGTGCGCCGCACCCCGGGCCGTGGGTGGGCCGTCCGCGCGGAACGGCGCCCGGGCGGGCGGCTCAGTCCCGGGGCTCGGTCCCCCGCGGGCGGCTCAGTCCTGGGCGCCGTAGCGGGCGAGGTAGTCGGCGAAGCGCGCCACGTCCTGGTCTGACCAGTCGGTGAAGCGGGCGGTGAAGGAGGCCCGGCGCTGTTCGTTGGCCTCGCGCAATAGGGTGAGGCCGGCCTCGGTGGCGCGCAGGATCTGGCCGCGCTGGTCGTCCGGGTCGGCCTCGCGGCGCAGCAGGCCGAGCTTCTCCAGCGCGGTGACCTGACGGCTGACGGTGGACTTGTCCAGCATGAAGTGCATCGCGACGTCCGCGGCCCGGCAGCCGCCGCGCTCGTTGATCAGGTCGAGGATGCTGTAGGTGACCAGGGAGAGGTCCGGGTGCAGCTGGCTGGCCTTGTGGCGGGCCCGCCGGGCGAAGGCGGTCAGCTCGCGCTGGATGGTGTCGATCGACGTCTCACGACCGGGCACGGCGTACCTACCTCCTCGGGAATTTTGTTGCACTATACAACGATTTTATGGTAGGCGGCGCAGTCCTGCCCGGCGCCGCCCCGCTCAGCCGGCCCGGCTCCCGTCGGGTGCCGAGGCCTGCCAGGCGCGGGCGGCCGCGATCCGGCGCGTCGCGCTCGGGTGAGTGGCGAACAGTAGCTC
The DNA here is from genome assembly GCF_055579305.1 of Kitasatospora sp. NPDC032757. NCBI lineage: Bacteria > Bacillati > Actinomycetota > Actinomycetes > Kitasatosporales > Streptomycetaceae > Kitasatospora > Kitasatospora sp. NPDC032757. The sequence continues at coordinate 42,979 of NZ_JBVINN010000002.1, forward strand.
AAGCATCCGCGGCGGGTCGACGTCGGACACGTTGGCCAAGGCCAGTCTGCGCTGCATCGCGACGAACTGCTCGGCGTCGGAGGTGAGTTCGAGTGCGTGCCGGTCCGCCCGGGCCTCGATCCGGCGGCTCGCCGCGCACTGCACCGGGCCGGACAGCGCGCCCAGCAGCGCCGCGCAGGCGACCAGCAACGGCAGAGCGCGCGGATCGGCCGCGTCCGCGGCCCCGGCCGCCGACAGCAGCGGTCCCCAGGCGGCCAACCGGCCGAGCAGGACGACCACCGCCGCCGCTCCCGCCGCCCCCAGCAGCGTGCCGGTCAGCACGTCCCGGTGCTTGACGTGCCCCAGCTCGTGCGCCACCACCAGCTCCACCTCGCGCGGCTCGGCGGTCGACAGCAGCGTGTCGTACGCGACGATCCGGCGCGTCGCGCCCAGGCCGGACACGTACGCGTTCAGCGCCGTCGTCCGCCGCGACGCGTCCGCCACCAGGACGTCCCGCACCCGGACGCCGTCCCGTTCGGCCAGTGCCAGCAGCGCTGTGCGCAGCGGGCCGGGCGGCATCGGGGTGAAGCGGTTGAACACCGGCTCCACCAGCAGCGGGTACAGGAACGAGAGCGCCGCCGTGAGCAGCGCGGCTGCGGCCGCCGCCGGGAGCCACCAGCGCTCCGGCGACCAGGCGGTGAGCGCGAACAGCCCGAGCGCCACGGGGAGCGTCAGCGCCAGGGCGAGCGCCGACCCGCGCAGCGCGTCCACCGCCCAGCCGGCCCAGCCCTGGGTCACCAGCCCGTACCGGGCACGCGCCGAGCGGACGCCCGCGCCGAACGGCAGCTGCGCCACCTGCCCGAGCACGACCAGCGCGGCCGCCCCGGCCAGGACCTCCGCCGTCCGCGAGCCGCCGAACCAGCCGCCCGCCGCCGTCACCAGCCCCGCCCCGGCGGGCGTCAGCCCCAGGGCGAGCGTCAGCGCCAGGCCCGCCAGGCGCCCGCCCAGTGCCCACGGCAGCTGTGCACGCCGGAGGGTGCGGCCGCGGGTGAGCTCGGCGTCGGTGAAGTCGGCGGCGGGGCCGGGGGCGTCGTGGGGCTCGGGGGCGGGTGCCGGGGTGCCCGGGGGCGGGCTGACGGAATCTGTCATCTGTGGGCCGTCATCCGTTTGCTGTCATCTGTCGTCCGTCATCTGTCCTCTGAATTCTGTCAGCCGCCCGCCCGCTCCGCCGCCCCGGTGGCGGAGCGGGCGGGCCCTCCCGCGCGCAGGACCGCCGTGCCTCGTGCTGCTCGCCGAACACGGTGTGGAGGCGGGGCGGAGGAGGCGCGGGGGAGTGGCGTAGGCTGACCGCTCTTGGACCGACCCCGGGGGGGATCTCACATGCGCCGTGCCGCGGCCGCCGTCGCACTGCTGCTCGGGCTGATACCCGTGGCCGCCTGCGGGCCGGACGACCCGGCCCCGGCCAAGGCCGCACCGGCCGGCGATGCGGCCGGGCCCTCGGCCGCCGGGTCCGCCACGGCGGGTGCGACCGGCACCGCGGCGCCGGCGCCGTCCGGCAGCGCCGCCGGACCCCGGCCCGACGGCAGCATCACGGTCGCCTTCGCCGGCGACGTCCACTTCGAGGGCCGGACGGAGTCCCGGCTCGCGGTGAAGCCCCCGGAGCAGGCGCTCGGCCCGATCTCCGGAACCATCTCCGACGCGGACCTCGCCGTCCTCAACCTGGAGACCGCGATCACCGACCGCGGGGCCCCCGAGCCGAAGACCTACACCTTCCGCACCTCGCCCAAGGCGCTCACCGCGCTCAAGGACTCCGGCGTCGACGTCGTCTCGATGGCCAACAACCACGCCGTCGACTTCGGCCCCGACGGCCTCGCCGACACCCTCGCCGCCAAGGCCGCCTCGCCGATCCCGGTCGTCGGCGTCGGCCACAACGCCAAGGAGGCGTACGCCCCGTACGTCACCACCGTGCGCGGGGTGAAGGTCGCCGTGGTCGCGGCCAGCCAGGTCGAGGACATCACCAACCAGAAGTGGCGGGCCGGTGCCGACAAGCCGGGCATCGCCTCGGCGCTGGACGCCGCCGCGCTGGTCAAGGCGGTCGAGGCGGCGAAGCAGCAGGCGCCCGTCGTCCTCGTCTACCTGCACTGGGGGGACGAGGGCAAGGCCTGCCCGACCGGCCCGCAGACCGCCATCGCCAAGAAGCTCGCGACGGCCGGTGCCACCGCGGTGGTCGGCACCCACGCGCACACCATGCTCGGCTCGGGCATGCTCGGCAACACCTACGTCGGGTACGGCTTCGGCAACTTCCTCTGGTACGGCACGTCCAACTACGCGTTCTCCAACGAGACCGGTGTCACGACGCTGACCCTCACCTCGGCGGGCAAGGTCACCGGGGAGGTGTTCACCCCGGCCACCGTCGACGGCCAGGGCGTCCCCGTCCCGCAGACCGGCGCCGCCGCCGAGGCCGCCCTCAAGCGGCGCGACGGCCTCCGGGGCTGTACCGGCCTGGCCCCTGCGCCCGGCCCCGCGCGCTGAGTTCGTCCAAGTCCCGGGTGGTGACCGCCTCGGCGACGGGGATGCTGCTGCGGTGCGCCAGGGCGAGCCGCTCCCGCACCTCGCGCGGCGTCCGCGGCCGCCACCCCGGGCCGTGGCAGCACCCCGAGTGGAACGTCACCCCGGCGGCGAGCACGGCGGTCAGCGCCCGCCACCCGGCGTCGTCCCGCCGCTTCGGGACCGCAAGATCCTGCCCCGCCTCGAGCAACTTGCCCCGGCAGTGCGGGCAGAGGTCGTGCCCCGGTGCCGGCCACCGCTTCACCGAGACCCGGCAGGGCGGGCAGACGAAGTGCCGGCGAGACGTCCGAGCGCGTGTACACATGGGTACCACGATAGGGCGGTGACGGACCGTCAGCACGTGGATTTCCCCGGCCCGCGGATGAGCGCGGGCGGCCGGGACGGACCTCGCCGGACAGGTGGCGGAGACCCCGGGCCGGAGTCCGCCCCCGAGGGGCGGGACACCCGCCGCGAACGGCGGGCCCGTCCAGCGGGGTCGGGCGGGTCACCGGCCGGGGTGGAGCGGGCGGCGGCCCGACGATCTCTCCCCCCGCGATGCGGTCGGTGGCTGAGAGTGTGCGCCGCCGAAGGGCGTTCAGCCCTTGTGGTCGGCCTCGCCGTGCTTCCAGTAGCCCTTGGCGTGGACGCGGTCGCGGGGGAGCGACCGGTCGGTGAGGAGGTGGCGGCGGACGGTGGCGACGGCGCCGGCCTCACCGGCGAGCCAGGCGGTGGTGCCGGGCGGCAGGTCGGTGGCGAGGAGCGTCTCGGTGAGGAGGCGCCCCTTGGGGTGGGCGGGCGGACGGGGGAGCCACGCCGCGGTGAGTCCGGCCCGGGCGGGCAGGGGCAGCGTGTCGGCCGGTCCGGCGATCTCGAAGTAGGCGGACACCCTCACCCCGGGCGGGAGTTGTTCGAGGACGGTGAGCGCGGCGGGCAGGGCGCTCTCGTCGGCGGCGACGAGGACGTGGCCGGCGCCGTCGAAGGAGGGGCGGCGCCCGCGCGGGCCGGCGATCCGGGCGCGGTCGCCGGGGCGGGCCGCGGCGGCCCACCGGGCGAGGGGGCCGTTGCCGTGCAGGACGAGGTCGATGTCGACCTCGCCTTCGGCGGGGCGGTGGTGACGGATGGTGTAGGCGCGGGAGACCTCGCGGCCCTCGGGGTCCCGGGAGGCCCGGGGGGACCGGGGCGGGCTGTCGGGCACGGCCAACTTGACCCACTGGGTGGGGTGTTCGACGGCGAGGTCGGACAGGCCGGGGCCGGTGAAGGTGATCCTGGTCAGGGTGGAGGTCAGCGGGGTGACCGCGGTGACCTCGGCGTCGTGGGCCGGTCGGGGGCGTCGGAACATGGTGACTCCAGAGCGGGCCCGGAGGTGAACACGGGCCGGGTGAGAGGGAGTTCGGGAGGTGTCGCGCTCAGCGCGGGAGGTGCTGGTCGAGCAGTGCGTCGACGAACGCGGCGTCGAGCGGGCGGCGCAGCACCAGGGTGCGGTGGTAGAGCGGGGCGAGGAGGGCGTCGAGCAGCACCGCGGCCTCGTCCTCGGAGCAGCCGAGTGCGGTGCGGGTGTGGGCGACATCGCGGGCGCGGAGCCCGTCGAGGAATCCGCCGTGCAGCAACTCGGCCGTACGGGCGTCCAGTTGGGCGTGTCCCAGGAGGGCCTGGAGGACGCGGCCGGCCGGCTCCTCGCCGAGGAAGGCGGCGAAGCGGTGGACGTAGGCGCGCAGGTCCGCGGGGCCCGAGGGGCCGGCGGCGCCGGCCGTCCGGTCGGACGGGGCTTCGGGCCAGGTGAGGGCGGAGGCGGCGTCGAGGACCAGGTTGTCGAAGAGGATGTCGACCTTGGACTTCCACCAGCGGTAGATCGTCTGTTTGGCGACGCCGGCCGCCGCGGCGATGCCCTCGATGGTGAGGCCCTCGAAGCCGTGCTCCACCAGGAGGTCGTCGGCGGCGTTGAGCACCGCCAGGCGCGCGGCCTCGCTCCGGCGGCTGCTGCTGCTGTTCGCGCTGCTGCTGCCGGTGGCGGTGCGGGGCTGGGCGGCGATGGTGCGGAGGTCCTCACGGGCGGGCCGGTGCGGGAGCCGGCCGGGGGCGCTGGTCGGGCTCATCCTCTCATGCCTCCTCCGGGCGGGCGGTCGACGGGAGCGCGCTCCGCGGCCGCCGCACCAGCCCGGCCGCGACGGTGACGGCCAGCGCGGCCACCAGCGCGCTGAACGTGACACCCGCCGTGCGCAGGTCGGTGGCCTGGATCAGGACCCCGACGCCGACCACCGGCACCGAGAGCATCGCGTACAGGATGGCGAAGAAGGTGGAGACCGCCGCGCCGCGCTGCTGCGGGGCGACCCCGTTGTTGATGGCGCCGAGGCCGGTGCCGACGGCGGTGCCCGTGGCGAGGCCGTTGACGCAGGCGCCGAGCAGCAGCGGTGGCAGCGACTCGGTGAGCAGCGCGATGGCGATCAGCGCGGCGGCCAGCACCAGGCCGGCGCAGGCGGCGGGCAGCGCACGCGGCTTGGGCAGGACACGGGCGAGCAGCTGGCCGACGGCGGTGGCCGCGAAGGCCAGGCAGACCACCAAGCCGGTGAGCGCGTGGTGGTGGAGGTCCAGGACGGTGGCCAGGAAGAGGCCGCTGACCGCGGTCAGGACCCCGAGCACGGCGAACCCGGAACCGCCGGCGAGCGCGGCGCGTACGAAGGCGGGGCGGATGCCGGCCGGGATGCGCAGCGGCTGGAGGCGGGGGCGGAGCCGGGCGGGGGTGCTTCGGGGGCGGTCACCGGAGCCCGTCGGTGCGGCGCCGGGGGCGGCTTCCCGTGCCGTTGCGGGAACGGCGAGGAGCCCGGCCAGTGCGAGGGCGGTGAGGGCGAGCATCACCGTCCAGGGCAGGCGCAGCGGCGAGCCGGCCCACTCGGCGAGGGTGCCGGAGAGCAGGGTGCCGCCGGCCAGGCCGCCCATGTTGGCGGCCAGCGCGAGGGTCTGGGCGCGCAGCCGGCGCTCGGGCGGGGCGAGGTCGAGCAGGGCCGCGGTGGCGGCGCCGGTGACCAGGGCGGCGGCGAGGCCGGAGACCACGCGGGCGGTGAGCAGCCAGGGCAGCGAGTCCGCGACCTCGAAGAGGTCGGCGGCGGCCGCGGCGAGCAGCAGGGCGGCGGCGATGACGGGGCGGCGGCCGATCGCGTCGGAGAGCCGGCCGAGGGTCAGCAGGCCGGCGACGACGCCGGCGGCGTAGACGGCGAAGATCACCGTGACCATGAACGGCGAGAAGCCGAAGGCCTGTTGGTAGAGCGGGTAGAGCGGGGTCGGGACGGTGGTGCCGGCCATGGTGACCCAGAAGGCGAGTGCGACCGCGGCGCGGGCGAGTGGGCCGGCCGGGGTTTGCGGGGCGGATGGCATGGGGGTTCCTCAGGGGTCGCGGCGAGAGTGGACGCAACGGTGCGTCTCGGTTGGATGGACGCTAACACTGGACGCAACGTTGCGTCTAGATTGGATTCGCTCGATCGCCCCGGCCTCCTGCGCGCGTGCCCGCGGCGGTCACCGTCGCCGGGCGGCTCCACTGCGGGCGCCATTGGGCCTGGTCAGGGGCCTGCCGCGGAGGCCCGGTTCGGACCGGCAGCCGGTCGGCTGCGCCGGCACGGCGCGTACCGAGGGCTGCGGGGCGGCCGGTGTGGTGAGCTGGTCGCGGCCGTGTCAGCCGCGCGGCAGCCGCACCAGGCTCTCTGGAGGAGACGTCCATGCGCCGTCGTTCTGTGGTCGCCCTGCTGACAGTGCTGTTCGGGTCCGGTGCGGTCGGCGGCTGCTCCTCCGCGGCTTCCAGGGCCGCGAGCTCCACGGTGCCCACCCCGGGCGCGTCCGAGGTGCCCTCGGGCACCCCCACCCTGGCGTCCCCCGCCTCGCCGGCCTCCACCCCGTCGGTGGCGGTCCGGGCGACGGTCACCGACGGACTGGCGTCGCCCTGGGGTCTGGTGGTCCTGCCCGACGGGGACTTCCTGGTCTCCGAACGGGACGCCGCGAAGATCCTCCGCATCGCCGCGAAGGGCGGCGGCAAGACCGAGGCCGGCACCGTCCCCGGGGTGGTCCCCGGTGGCGAGGGCGGCCTGCTCGGCCTCGCGCTGTCGCCCGGCTACGCCACCGACCACCTGGTCTACGCGTACGTCAGTACCGCCGACGACAACCGGATCGTCCGCTTCCCGTACGACCCGACGCGGCCCGCCGGGCAGCAGCTGGGCGACGTGTCCGTCCTGCTGACGGGTATTCCGCGCGGCCACCGGCACAACGGCGGCCGGATCGCGTTCGGTCCGGACGGGCTGCTCTACGCGGGCACCGGTGACAGCAGCAACGGCGCGCTCTCCCAGGACAAGGGCTCGCTCGGCGGCAAGATCCTCCGGCTGGCCCCCGACGGCACCCCCGCCCCCGGCAACCCCTTCCCCGGGTCGCCCGTCTACTCCTACGGCCACCGCAACGTGCAGGGGCTCACCTGGGACCCCCAGGGCCGGCTCTGGGCCTCGGAGTTCGGCCAGGACAACTGGGACGAGCTGAATCTGATCCGCGCCGGCGGCAACTACGGCTGGCCGGTCGTCGAAGGCGTCGGTGGCCGCCCCGAGTTCACCGACCCGGTGGCCGAGTGGCGCACCTCCGAGGCCTCCCCGAGCGGCATCGCCTATGCCCAGGGGGCCGTCTGGATGGCCGCGCTGCGCGGCACCCGGCTCTGGCGCGTCCCGCTCGACGGTGAGCATCTCGCGTCTTCTCCGCAGGAGTTCTTCGACGGTGCCTACGGCCGCCTGCGCACGGTCGTCGCGGACCGGGACGGCACGCTGCTGGTGCTCACCGACAACACCGACGGGAACGGCGAGCCCAAGCCGGGGGACGACCGCCTCCTGCGGCTGGCGATCTCCTAGGGACAGCGCGCCGGGCGGGGCCGGCCTCCGGGCGGGGCGGGCTTCGCCGGGGGAAGGGCTCAGGCCGGACCGGTGCCGGACGGGGCCGGTTTCACGCGCGGCCGGCGGAGGACCAGCCCTGCCGGTGGAGCCGTTCGAAGCCGTCCAGCAGGAGATCGAGTGCGAACTCGAACTCGAACTGGTCGTCGCAGCCCTGCCCCACCACGGTGCCGTCGTCGTGGGGCCGGACGGTGGCGATCTCGGCGATGTGGGGGAATCGGACGGCCAGCTCGCGCAGGGCGGCCGCCTGGACCTGCGGGTCGGGGCTGGGCGCGGTGGGCAGTAGCTCCTGCGTGAATCCCCACGCGCGGCTGCCCAGGGCGTGCATCGCGTGGTGGGTGAGGTCCGCCGAGAGGCCGCCGGCCAGGAGCGTTCCGATCAGGGAGTCGAGGTAGCCGAGGATGCCGGGGGTGGGGCCGGTTCGCGATTCGATGACGCGCGCGGCCCACGGGTGACGCAGCAGCGCGTGCCGGGCCGAGAGGATGTGCCGGCGGGCGGCGCCCTTCCAGTCGGCGTCGCCGGCGGACGCGTCGGCCGGCGAGCCGGCCCTCGCCCCGCCCTCCTCGCCGATCTCCCCGATGACGGCGTCGACCATGCCGTCGAGGAGCTCCTCCTTGTTCGCCACGTGCTTGTAGAGCGCCATCGGCACGACGCCCAGCTCCTGGGCGAGGCTGCGCATGCTCAGCGCCTCGATGCCCGACCGGTCGGCACGTGCGACGGCGGCGCGCAGCACCCGGTCCCGGTTCAGGGTGGTCCGACGCGCGGTGGCGTTCGTCTGCTGGGGCATCTCCTGACCGCCTCTCCTCGGGCTCGGCCCGGACTCCGCCGGCCGGACTCCGTTCGTCCCGGAGCCCGTTCATCCCGGAGCCCGCCCGGTCCGGGCCGATTCTTCCTTGACAGGTGTACGCGGTACACCCTAGCGTCATCGACGAAGGTGTACGCCGTACACCTCTGGTGCCGGATGCGGCCGGCCGTGCCAGTGAAGGAGTTCCGGTGATCCCCTCGAGAAGGCTCGCGACAGCGGCGGGCGCGTGTTACCTGGTCACCCACGTCGCCTCGATCGGCGGGCTGGTCCTCTACGGCCCGGTGCTCGGCAACCCCGACTTCGTCGTGGGCGCCGGCCCGGACGGCCGGGTGCTGCTGGGGGCGCTCTTCGAGGTGGTGCTCGCCCTGGCCGTCGTCGGCACCGCGATCGCGCTGTTCCCCGTCGTCCGCCGGTACGGCGAAGGCGCCGCGGTCGGCTATCTCGGCCTGCGCACCCTGGAGGCGGCCGTCATCACCGTCGGCATCGTCAGCCTTCTCTCGATGGTGACGCTCCGTCAGAATCAGGGGGCGGGAACGGATCCGGCCGCGTCGCGCACCGTCGGCAGGGCGCTGCTCGCGGTCCACGACTGGACGTTCCTGCTCGGGCCGAACTTCGTGCTGGGCGCCAACACCGTGCTGGTGGCGCATCTGCTGTACCGGTCGGGCCTCGTGCCGCGGTTCATCGCCGTCCTGGGCCTGGTCGGCGGCCCGTTGATCTTCGCCTCGGCGATCGCCGTGCTGCTCGGCCTCTACGGGCAGCTCTCGGCGTGGGGACAGCTGGCCGCCGTCCCGGTGTTCGCCTGGGAACTGGCGCTGGCCTTCCGGCTGATCTTCCGGGGCTTCCGGACGCCGGCCGCCGCCGGCGGGCCCCTGCCGGTGGGTGGCGACCCGGTTCCGGTCCCGGTCGGTCTGCCGCAGGTCTGAGCGGCAACGCGCCGCTGCCGCGCCGCCGCCGCACCCCCGTCGCGCCGCCGCCGTACCCCCGTCGCACCGCCGCCGCCGTACCGCCGATGACCTCGGCGAAGCGGCGGCGGACGCGTTGTCAGTGTGTCCCGTTACGTTCCTCCCATCACTGACCAGCTGGGAGGAGAGCGGCCGTGGCGTGGGTGGAAGCGGGAGCGGGCGGGTACGAAGTCGCGCTCGACGAGGAGGGCAAGGTGATCTGCCGCAACGCGGCGGGCCGCCGGCTGAAGGCCGTCCCGCCGAAGCTGAACGACGATCCGGTGGTCACCGGGCTCAGGCAGCTCGCCGAGTGGCTGGCCGCGCACCGGCGCCGCTGCCTGGACGACGTCGAGCGGTGGATGGTGCGCTCGCTGCCGGTGCCCGCCGCCGTGGTCACCGCCGTCTGGGCCGACGAGGCCTGGCAGGAGGTCCTGCGTGACCTGGTGGTCACCGGGGCTGACGGTTCGGTCGCCGGGTTCCTGCGCGGCGCCGACGCCGAGCGGGGGCTCGGCCTGGTCGACCTCGACGGGGACACGGTGCGTCTCACCGACGGCGAGATCCGGATACCCCACCCCGTCCTCCTGGACGACCTGGACGACCTGCGCGAGTTCGCCGTCGAACTCGGCGTCGCCCAGCAGGTCCAGCAGCTGTACCGGGAGGTCTGGCACCGCCCGGCCGGTGCCGACGCACCCGGTACCGAGGTCACCACCTACGCCGGCGGCCGCTACAAGGAGCTGCGCGAGCTGCTCGGCCGCTGCGCCCGGCTCGGCTACCGGGTGCGCGGCGGCCACGCCGTCCTGCCGGTCGTCGAGGGCGGCGTCGCACTGGAGGCCCGCGTCTGGGTCGGGGACTTCTACGACTACGACGAGTGCGAGACCGGCGCACTCAGCTGGACGGGTCCGGACGGCAAGGTCCTGCCGCTCGCCCGGGTCGGGCCGGTCGCCTGGTCCGAGGGCATGCGGATGGCCGCCGCGCTGCACTCCGGCCGCACGATCGAAGGGGAGGAAGCCGCATGAGCACCAGCCAGATGAACACCGGTCACACGGGCACCGGTCGCACGGACGCCGACCGCACGGACACCGACCGCACGGACACCGACCGCACGGACACCGACCGCACGGACGCCACCGCACTGAACGAGCGCCTGCTGGACGCCGGCGCGGTGCTCCCGGCCGGCGCGCTGCCCGGCGCCGGGCAGCCCGACAGCCCCGCCGACGTGCTCACCGCCCGCAGCTACGCCCACCCGGCGCTCGACGGCCGCCGCGTCGTCCGGCTGGTGCCCCGCGCGCTCGGCCCGGCCGAGGACCTCGCGGTCGACTTCCTCGGCCTCAAGCCCGCGCAGGAGCCGGCCGAGGTCGGCCAGGTCCGCCAGGAGGCGCTGGGCTTCCCGGCCTGGGCGCTGGTCCACGACCCGGCCAACGGACACCACGCGCTCGCCCTGGTCAAGGAGATGGAGCGGCTCGCCCGGCAGGCCAGGTCCAAGCCCGGGCACGCCAAGGACGGCTTCGAGGCGCTCGCCGTGCGCCTCGGCCGCGCCGTCCCGCACTTCCTGCCCACCTACTGCGAGGAGGTCGGCCGGATCTTCCTCGAACACGGCAACCAGACCTACGCCGGCACCTTCTTCGGCAAGGCCCGCGAGGCCGAGCGCACCCACAGCCTCACCGTGGACGAGGAGCGGCTGCGCGCCGTCTTCCTGGAGTTCGCGCTGGCCGGCGCACTCACCGTCAAGGCGTTGCGGCAGTACGTCAGGGAGCTGAGCGGCCGGCTCGACCCGCTGACCGCCTGGCAGCGGTTCCGCCAGCTCTGCACCGAGCGCTCGGCGGCCGGCATGGCCCCGTACGCCGGCGTGGCCGAGGACGCCCGCGCCCTGATCCGGGCCGCCGGGCTGGACCGCACCGAGCACGAGCGGGCCCTCCTCGGCGAGCTGCTCGCCTCACCCGCCGTCAACCGGGCGCCCGGCGCCTTCTGGAAGTCCTGGCACGGCGCCGTCGTCGACCTCGGCCGCAGTGACGGGACGGTCCGCGCCCGCCTGCTGGAGCTGCTGCCCGACCCGGCGGGCTCCGGCGACCAGAACGCCCAGGACGCCTCCTGGCTCGCCGTCCTCGCCGAGAGCGGCGCCGAGCAGCAGCTCACCGGGCCGTGCACCGGGCCGGTGGAGGGCGCCGGGCCCGTCGAGCCGGCCGCCGCCTGGCTGCAGCGCTGGCTGGGCCACATCGGCCGGGGCTGGCGCAGCCGGGGCCTCAGCACCGAGACCGTCGCCCTCGCCGGGCGGATGGCCGGGCGGCTGCGCGCCGACGGTGTGCCGGTCGAGCTCCTCGGCGGCCGCCGGAGCACCACCCTGATCGAGGTCCTCGACCTGCTGCTCGCCGAGGGCGTCCCGGTCGCCGACCCCGCCGACGGCCTCGCCCTCGACCTGGGCGCCTGGGTCGCCCAGTCCGGCCCCGGCAGCCGTACGCTCGCCGCGCTCGCCGCCGACCCCCGGTTCCGGCCCGCGCTGCGTGCCGCCGTCCCCGGGGTCTGGGACGCCGCGGTGGCGAAGCAGGTGCCCGCCCTCCCGGTGCTGCGCGAGCTGTTCGTCGAATGGTCCGACGCACGCGCCGACGAACTCCTCGCCGCCCGCGGCCTGGCGAGCGCCGCGGACCTGCTGCGTGAGCTGCGGAGCAGCCGCCGCGCCATCCGCGCCGAGAACCCGGCCGCCGCCGAGCGGATCGCCGGCCTCGACGTCGCCGGCCTGCTCGCCCGCACCCTGCGGGCCGGCATCTTCGACGAACTCGGCTGGCCCGCGCTCGAAGAGGCGCTCGAGAGGCTCGGCGTCGAGCGCGGCGAGGCCCCCGGCGGTACGGCCGGCAACCACCTCCCCGAGGGCCTGTACGCGGAGGACGCCTGGCCGCACCTCGTCCTGGCCCGCAAGAACCAGGTCGTGGTGGCCGGACCGCAGGGCATCCTGCTGGAGCACACCCTGCGCATCCCCGACAAGCTGGAGCAGTGGCAGCGCCCCCGGCTCCGCTACGTCGACGGCGAACTGCTGGTCGCCTGGTACCGGGACGGCAAGCAACACGCCTACTGGTCCGGCCGCCCCGCCGAGACCTTCCTCCTCGGCGGCGAGACCGTCGCCCGCTACTACGGCGGCAACCAGGAGCCCGAAGCCCCGTCCCTCCCGCTGCCCGGCGGCGGGCGCACCACCGGCGAGCGCCCGCTGCACGCCGGCGACACCCGGATGCCCGCCGAGCACCCGGTGATCGGCGACGGCACCGGCCACTGGACGGTCCGCCACGGCCAGGGCGGCGGCTTCCTCACCGAGCTGGACCCGGCCACCGGCACCCTCGGCCGCGCCGCCGAGCCGCCCCGGATCGCCGCCACCGCGGCCGCCGGCCGGCTCGACGTGCACCGCACCCGGCTGCTGCCGATGCAGCCCGGGCTGGAGGCCAGCCCGCTGGGCACCGACGGCGCCGCGCTCGGCAGCTGGGTCCGCGTCGGAGCAGGCCGCGTCACCACCGGTACCGCCGACGGCACCACCCTCGTCCTGTCCGGAGCCGGCAGCCACCCCCAGCGCTTCCCGGTCGGCCGGCTCGCCCTGCCCGGCGGCGCCCGCCCGATGGTCGTCGAGGGGCGCGGCGGCTCCCTCGCCCTCGCCCTGCCCGGCAACGACGGCACCCACGCCGACGGCGCCCGGGTGGACGCAACCACCGGCACCACCGCCGACCTGAGCGTCTGCCGCGCCGGCGGGCTCGACGCCGCCGGCACCGGGCTCGTCCCGCCGCTCGTCCACTGGCACGCCCTGCGGCCGCGCGACGAGGAGGGCTCGCTCGTCCTGCGCGCCGTCACCGACGAGCAGGCCGCCCGGCTGATCGACGCCGCCTGGCCGGTGGACACCCGGCCGGTTGCCGCGGACGAGCAGCGCTGGCTCACCGTCCAGGGCGGGCGGCGCCTGCTCGCCAACGGCAAGAAGTGCCGTGCCAGGGTGCCCGTCGCGGCCGTCGGCGAGGCGCTGCCCGGTATCGGCCACCCGCTGCTGCGCGCCGGCGTCGCCGGGCTCGCCCGGGCCGCCGCCGACCTGCTCGACGGGGTCGCGCGGTTCGTGCCGCAGCCCGAGGCCAAGGCGCGCTCCAAGGCGGGCGCCGCCCGCCCGGCCGCCTACCGGCCCGAGCACGGCCGCGACGACGAGCTGCGCGAGGCCGTCGGCGTCGTGTTCCCCGACCTCGGCGGCTTCGGCCGGTCCTGGGGGAGCGACGGCCAGTGGCGGGTCATCAACAACCTGCGCACCGTCACCGCCGTCCTCGCCGACCCGCCCGCGGCGCCCGAGGGCACCGAGGGCTGGTCCACCCCGCTGCGGGTGGAGCTGCACGGCGACGACAACCACCACGGCTGGCTCCACCTGCTCGGCCGGCTCGGCACCCTCGCCTACGCCGCGGCCGCCCCGCTCACCGGAGGCGCCGAGCGGTCCGCTCTCGCGCTGCTGCTCCACGAGTTGACGAAGGGCCCGCTCGCCGACCGCGGCGCCACCCTGCGGGAGATCACCCTGACCGAGCCGCTCCACGGCGCGAGCCACAACCACAACCACAAGCACGAGAAGCGCACCGGCCAGGTGCTGCGGCACGGCGACCGCACCGTGATCGTCCTGGGCTGCCGCCACCACCGCGGCGACCGGGTGCACTGGCTCGCCGTCGACCACGACCCGAGCGGCGCCTTCGGCCCCGTCGCCCACTTCGCCACCGCCGAGGAGCGCACCACCGAGGAGACCCTCACCGCCGACTGGACGGCCCGGTTCACCGCCCTGCTCGCCCTGCACGGCGCCGTCGCCCACCAGGCCGGCCACGCCGCCGACTTCGCCGGGCGGACGGGCATCGGCACCACCCGCGCCACCCTGCTGCTCAGCCCCACCAGCGGTCTCTTCCAGTGGTACGGCAACGTGCTCCCGGCCGACCGGCTGAAGGAGTTCGGCCTCAAGTCCACCGAGGCCAGGGCCGCCCGCGACTGGCTCCGTGACCGGGACCGGACCGGCCTCGCCGACGTCTGGGCCGCCCTGCTGCCCGCCGACCCGAAGAGCCTCTGGACCGAGGGCCCCGACACCCTCGCCGGCGCAGCCCGCTGGACGGAGCGGTTCGGCACGCTCGTCACCCTGCCCGAGGAGGCCCAGGCCACCGTCAGCGGCGCCGCCATCGGCCACATCGAGGCGGTGCTCAACCCCGCCCGGACGCCCTGGCTCAGCCGTACCACCGGCTTCCGGGTGCGCGCCGACGAGGCCGGCGACGTCCGCCTCCGCCCCGACGACGCCGCCGCCCTGCCCGGGAGCAACACGCTCAGCGGCACCGTCGACGCGCTCCGCTGGCTGGCCTACTACCTGCCCGCCGACAGCCCGCTGCGCCCGCTGCTGCCGCAGGCCGTCGCCGCACTGCGTGCCAGGCTCGCCGACCCCGGCCTGCTGCTGGACTACGACCTCCAGCGCACCGTCAAGGACCAGAAGCCGGCCACCATCCTGCGCACCCGGTACGGCCTGCCGGCCGAGGGCGGCGGCGACGCCGACGGTCTGGTCCGCTGCGGCGAGGCGCTCGTCCTGGCCCCCGGCCACGCCGGCGACGAACACATCTGGCTGCGCCCCGCCGGGCTCGCCGGTGCCGGAGACCCGCTGCTGGAGCTGCTCGACGGGCTCTCCGACAGCTACTGGTTCGGCGTCGAGCGGCGCGCCCTTCAGGTGATCCTGAGCGGCGAGCTGGAGCGGCTGGTGGCGCCGCCGGAGTCCGGGCCCGAGGGCGGGGCGGTGACCGGCTGGGCGCAGGACCCGCAGCTCGGCGCGCCCGACCTGGTCGCCGAGGTGGCCGAGGCGCACGGCCTGGGCGAGGACGCCGCCGCGCTCTACCTCCAACTGCTCGCCCTGCCCGACCCGACCGACCGCAACGTCGCCCGCTGGACCGGCTGGAAGCCTGCCCGGCTCAAGCGGGCGCGCGCCGAACTCGCCGCCACCGGACTGGTGCTGGAGGCCAAGCGGGCCCGGGCCGGCCGCGGTCTCTTCCTGCCCGGCGGCTGGCAGGAGGCCAAGGCCCCCGGCCTGCCCGCCGAGACCTGGAAGGCCGGCCTGTACGAACTGCCCACCCACCACGCCGTCCTGCCGCACCTGTCCGTCCCGGAGCTGTTCGCCCGGGCCTGGCGGCGGATCGGCGACGGGGACACCCCCGGCTACGAAGAGCTCCGGACCAGCAACCGCAGGAAGGCCCGTCGATGAGCACGACCACCGAGACACCGAGCGCGACCGGGCCCGGGACCGTTCCCGGGACCGCTCCCGGGACCGCTCCCGGGGCCGCGACGGCTCCCGCTGCCGCGACGGCGGGCGGGACGCGGCAGATCGTCCCGCCGGAGGAGAAGTACGCCGCCGAACTGGAGTTCCTGGCCGCACACGACTCCGGCCCCCGCCCGCCGGGCTGGCGGCTCACCCCGCGCGCCGTCGTCACCTTCGTGATGGGCAGCGACGGCGAGAAGCTCAAGGCCGGGCGGAAGAGCCTCGTCATCGAGCAGAAGTTCGTCGGCGAGCGGGCGTTGGTCGAGCGCTGCGTCGTCACCCTCGCCGGCGAGCGCGGCCTGCTGCTCGTCGGCGAGCCCGGCACCGCCAAGTCGATGCTCTCCGAGCTGCTCGCCGCCGCCGTCTGCGGCACCAGCGCGCTCACCGTCCAGGGCACCGCCGGCACCACCGAGGACCAGCTCAAGTACGGGTGGAACTACGCCCTGCTGCTCGCCAAGGGCCCCAGCCGGGAGGCCCTGGTGCCCTCGCCGGTGCTCACCGCGATGACCACCGGCGCGGTCGCCCGGGTCGAGGAGGTCACCCGCTGCCTGCCCGAGGTCCAGGACGCCCTGGTCTCGCTGCTCTCCGAACGGCGCATCGCCGTCCCCGAGCTGGCCGGCAGCCCGGACGGCCAGCTGCACGCCGCGGCCGGCTTCACCCTGATCGCCACCGCCAACCTGCGGGACAAGGGCGTCAGCGAGATGTCCGCCGCCCTCAAGCGGCGGTTCAACTTCGAGACGGTCGGCCCCATCGGCAGCCTCGCCGCCGAGGTGGAGCTGGTCCGCCGCCAGTCCACCGCCGCCGTCGCCCGCGCCGGTGCCCCGTACGCGGTGGACGACGCCGTGCTGGAGGCGCTCGTCACCGCCTTCCGGGACCTGCGCACCGGCCGCTCCACCGAGGGCTGGGACGTCGAACGCCCGTCCACCGTGATGAGCACCGCCGAGGCCGTCTCGGTGGCCACCGCCCTCGGCGTCTCCGCCGCCTACCTGCCCGACGGCGGCGACCTGCTCGGACGGCTGCCCGGCCAGCTGATCGGGGTCGTCCGCAAGGACGACCCGACGGACGCCGCCCGCCTGCTCGGCTACTGGGACGGCCCGGTCCGCCGCCGCGCCGAACAGGGCGCCGGCACCTGGCGCACCCTCTGGGACCTTCGCTCGGCACTGGAGGCGTGAGGCGATGACGACGAGCAGCGCGGTCCGGGCCCTCGGGGCGGACCTCGACGACTCCCGCCGGGCAGCGGCGGACCCGCGCGCGGCGGTGGAGGCGGAGGCGGCACGGCTGGCCGCCTCGGGCGCCGGCACACCCGGGCCGTACCTGATCGGGGTCCGGCACCACGCGCCCTCGCTCAGCGCGGTCGTACCCGCGCTGCTCGACGCCGCCCGACCCGAGGCGGTGCTGGTCGAGCTGCCCGCCGAGTTCCAGCCCTGGCTGGGGTGGCTGGCCGACGAGTCCACCCGGGCGCCGGTCGCCCTCGCCGCCGCCCCGGCGGCGGCCGGGAGCGGCGCCGGTGAGGGAGCGGGTGACGGTGCGTCCGGGCTCGCCTTCTACCCGTTCGCCGACTTCTCCCCGGAGCTGGCCGCGCTGCGGTGGGCCAGGCGCAACGGCGTGGCGGTGGTCGCCTGCGACCTGCCGCTCGCCCACCGCGGCCGGGGCGGCTCCGGCCCGGCCGACCGCTCGACGGCCGGGCCGGGTGCGGGCGCCCGCCCCGGGGTCGCCGACGCGCTGCGCCACCGGCTCACCGGGCGCGACGACGACGGGGACCTCTGGGACCGCCTGGTCGAGACCGCCGCCCCCGGCTCCACCCCGGAGGCCGTCCGTCGCGCCGCCCTGCTGGTCGGCTGGGCCCTGCGCCGCGACGCCGCCGACAGCACCGGCGTGGACCCGTACGACCTGAGGCGCGAGGCCTGGATGCGGGCGCGCATCCAGGGCGCCACAGCCGGCGGGCGCCGCGTCGCCGCCGTGGTCGGAGCGTTCCACGCGCCGGCGCTGCTCGACCCGCCGGACGGCACGGAGGCCGGCGCGCCACCCGTGCCGGACGGCGGCCACGTCGTCTCGCTGATCCCCTACACCTACCCCCTGCTCGACGCCCGCTCCGGCTACCCGGCCGGCATCCGCGACCCCGAGTGGCAGCACACCGTCCTCGACGCCGGCGGGGACCCAGCCCGCCTCGCCGACGCGCTCACCCACACCGCCGTCCGGATCTGCGAGGCCCTGCGCACCCAGGACCACCCCTCCGGCCCCGCCGACGCCCGCGAGATCGTCCGCCTCGCCGGCGACCTCGCCCGGCTGCGCGGCCTCGCCGCCCCCGGCCGCGGCGAACTCGTCGAAGCCGTGCAGACCGTGCTCGCCCAGGGCGAGCCGCTCGGGCGGGGCCGCGCGGTCGCCCGCGCCCTGGAGCGCGTCCTGGTGGGCACCCGCACCGGCCGCGCAGCCCCCGACGCCCCCCGCAGCGGCCTCGCCCCCGCCGTGGAGTCACTCCTCGCCGGACTCGGCCTCCCCGGCCCCGGCGACACCGCCGAGGCGGGCCCGCGCGAACTCCGCCTCGACCCGCTGCGCTCACCCCTCGACCGCCGCCGCGAACTGCTCCTCCACCGCCTCGCCGCCTGCGCCGTCCCGTACGCCGACCCGGTCACCACCACCGGCGCCGGCGGCACCGAGACCCTGGGCACCCGCTGGCGCGTCCGGTGGACCCCGGCCACCGCGGCGATGCTCACCGTCGCCGGCACCCGCGGTGTCACCCCGGCCCAGGCCGCCGAAGGCACCCTGCGGGACCGGCTGCGCCGCGAAGAGGAGGCCGACGGCCCGACCGCCCGCGAAGTCCTGACCGGCCTCGCCGAGGCCGCCGCCTGCGGCCTCCCCGCGCTGGCCGGCACCCGCCTCACCCAGCTCACCAGCGTCCTGCCCGGGACCGCGACCCTCCCCGAACTCCTCGACGGCCTCGCCCTCCTGGACCGCCTTGCCGCCGGCCACATCCCCGGCTTCGCCCCCGCCATGCCGGACGGCGAAGAGGCCGCGCAGACCGGTGCGTTCGCGGCTATCGCCGCTCCGGCGGTCCCGGCGGCTTCCGCGGCCCCGGCCGCCTTCCGGCATGGCGGGGGCGCCGAAGTTCTGGCCTCCGCAGGGGAGTTGCTGACCGCCGCGGCGGTGCGGCAGCTTGAGGGGCTGGCCGGCTCCGACGACCCGGCTGATGCCCGCGCGCTGGTGGAGCTGGCGCGTCGGGCCGACCGGTCGGGTGGGCTGCGGCTCGGCCATGCGCTGGCCGAACTCGCCGACGAGGGCAGCCCGTTGGTCCGCGGCGCGGCGGGTGCGGTGCGGGTGCTGCTCGGGCAGGACGGCCCGGCGGCGTTCGGCGGGCGGGCGGCCTCGTGGGTCGACGGTGCCACCGGGCCCGACAGCCGGCACACTCTCGGGCGCTCGCTGGTCGGGCTGCTGACGGCGGCCGAGGGGCTCTTCGACACGGCGCCCGAGGTGCTGGAGCCGGTGCTGGAGCGGGTCACCACGTTGTCCGACACCGGGTTCCTGGACCGGCTGCCCGCGTTGCGCGGTGGCTTCGACACCCTCAGCCCGGCCGCCCGCGACCGGTTGCTGACGTTGGTCGAGGAGCGGCTCGGCACCCGCCTGCGCGCCCTGCCCGACACCGTCGCGCCCGCCCTGCTCGCCGGCTGGGCCCGCGCCGACCTGGCGGCCCGCGCCGCCCTGGGCCGGCGCGGCCTGCTCCCGGAGGCGTTCGCCGGGCCGCCGGGTCACCCGGCGCCGGCCCCCACTCACGCCACCGCCACTGCACCCACCGCCAACGCACCCACCGCCCTCGCCCCGACCACCCCCGCCACCCACGCCCTCGCCCCCGCCGAGCGGTGGCGGCTGCTGCTCGGGCGGCCGGGCAGCGGTGGCTTCGGCGGACGGTCCGCCCGGCTGGCCACCGCCCTCGACGAGCTCTACGGCACCGGGCGCGGCGAGGGATCCGGGCCCGGCCTGGACGGGCGGGGCGGTGCCGGCGGCCACCGGGGCGGCCGGGAGGCGCCGTATCCCGGCGTGCGGGAGTGGGGCGAGGAGTTGGCCGCGCTGTTCGGTCCGGGCATCCGGGAGGAGGTGCTGGCCGCGGCCGCGGCGCAGGGCCGCACGGATGCCCTGGAGGCGCTCGATCCGGGCGCCGTCCGTCCCTCCGTCGAGCTGCTCCGCACCGTGCTGGAGCACGCCGGCGGGCTCCCCGAGGCGCGGATCGCCGGCCTGCGGCCGCTGGTGCGGCGGCTGGTCGACGAGCTGACGCGGGAGCTGGCGACGAGGCTGCGACCGGCGCTGACCGGGATCAGCGTGCCGAGGCCCAGCCGCCGGCCGGGTGGCGGCCTGGACCTGGACCGCACGATCCGGGCCAACCTCGCCACCGCCCGCCCGGCGCGGCCGGGGGAGGCGGACGCCGGCACGGTGATCGTCCCCGAGCGGCCCGTCTTCCGGACCAGGGCCCGCAAGGCGGCGGACTGGCGGCTGATCCTGGTCGTCGACGTCTCCGGGTCGATGGAGTCGTCCACGGTGTGGGCGGCGCTGACGGCCTCGATCCTGGCCGGGGTACCGGCGCTCAGCACCCACTTCGTCGCGTTCTCCACCGAGGTCGTCGACCTGACCGAGCGGGTGGAGGATCCGCTCGGTCTGCTCCTGGAGGTCCGGATCGGCGGCGGCACGCACATCGCAGCCGGGTTGAAGTACGCGCGTGAGCTGGTGACGGTGCCCTCCCGCACGCTGGTCGCGGTGGTCAGCGACTTCGAGGAGGGCGGTCCGATCGGCGGGTTGCTGGCGCAGACCCGGGCGCTGGTCGACTCCGGCTGCCAGCTGCTCGGCTGCGCCGCGCTGGACGACACCGGGAAGGCGCGGTACTCGAAGGCGGTCGCGAGCCGGTTGGTCGCGGCCGGGATGCCGGTGGCGGCGCTCAGCCCGCTCGAACTGGCCCGTTGGGTGGGGGAGAAGGTCCGATGACGGTACCGATGGAAGCCGGCGCGCACTGGCCGGCGGTGCGGCCGGAGGTGGTCGCCGAGGTGGTGGCCGGGCTGTCGGCGCGGCTGCAGAAGAGGTTGGACGGCGCGGCCGCCAAGCTGGCGGCGTGCCCGGTGCAGCGGTCCGGCGACGCCTGGCGGGTCGCGGTGGACGAGGAGACGGAGCTGGTCCTGCACGCGCCCGGCGGGGTGGTCGCCGACCGGTCCGGCGTGCGTTGCGGCTGCCTGCTGGCGCCCGCCTGTGTGCACCGGGCGGCCGCGGTCTCGCTCTGCCGTCTCGCGGACGACGATCAGGGGCCCGACGCCGCAGCGGACCCCGGGGCCGCCCACGCCCGGGCCGCGGACACCCGGGCCGCCGGCACCCCGGCAGCCGACACTCCGGCGGCGGACGGCACGGGGGCCGCGGCCCCCGGAGCCGGGTCGGAGACGCCGCTGACCCCGGCGGAGCAGGCGGCCGCCCGTCACCTGCACCGGGCCGCCTCCGCCGTCCTCGCGGCCGGGGTGGGCGGGGCGGGGGCCGTCCTGCAGGCGGAGCTGCTCCGGGCGGGGCACCGGGCCCGGCTGGCGGGGCTCCACCGGCCGGCCGCGGCGGCGGTCGCCGTGGTGACGCGGGTCCGCGCGGCACGCTCGGGCGAGCCGGACCACCGGCTCGCCGACCTCGTCACAGCCGTGCGCGAGCTGCTCGAACCGACCGCGGCCCTGGCGAGCGGCCACCCCGGTGGCGGTGTCGGCACCGCCGAGCTGCGCGGCACCGCCCGGCAGGCCTACGGGGAGGCGGGCGGGCTGCGGCTGTACGGGCTGTTCGCCGAGCCGGTGCTGACGGCCACCCACGCGGGCGTGCTCACCTGGGCGGTGGACGCCACCGGGCGGCTGAGCACCGTCGCGGAGGTCATGCCGCACGCCGATGCGACGGCCGCGGCCCCGCAGGCCGTCGGCGCCGGAAACCGCGCGGTCCGGCTGGGCGACGCGCTGCTCAGCCACCGCGAGTTCAGCCGTGCCGGGCTGGCCGTCCAGGGGGCGACGAGGTCCGCCACCGGGCGGCTCGGCGCGGGGGCCTCGGTGAAGGCGGTCCGCGCGGCGGGCGCGGCGTGGACGGAGGAGCCGGTCGCCGCACTCTGGGCCGAGCCGCCGGCCGCGCAGGTGGAGCGCGCCCTGTCGGCGGCGGCGTTGCCGTACGAGAGCCGGCCGGCCGGGAGCGACCTGCTGTTCCTGGACGTCACGCTGCTCGGTGCCGCCCCGTACGGGCCGACCGGGGTGCCGCAGCTGCTCGCCGACTGCGGCGGCCTGGTCGTCGCGCTGCGCGCGCCGCACGAGCACCCGGGCCTGGCGTACCGGGGCAACCTGGCGCTGCTCGCCACCGCCCCGGGGCTGAGACTGCGGGTGATCGGCCGGCTGGAACGGGCCGCCCGCCCGGAGCTGCGCCTGCTCGCCGCCGGTCCGGCCCCGAGCGAGCCGGGGCCTGGGCCGGGATCAGAGCCGGGGCCGCGGCCAGGACCGGAGCCGGAGTCGCACGACCTGGCGGGCGTCCCGTCGCTGTCCCTGCCCGCCGACCGGGCGGGACGGGTCAACCTGGGCCTGGAGCGGTTGCAGACCGCCGATCTCACCCTCCCCGCGCCCCTCCGCGACCCGGCGATCCCCGTGCCGGCGGCGATCCCGGAGGCCGCCGATGCCCCCGACGCCCCCGTGCACCTGCTCACCCGCCGGGTCGAGCAGGCCGTGACCGGCGGCCGGCAGGTGCTGGCGCTCGGTTCGACGACGCCGGCCGCCGAGGCCTCGCAGCTGGCGTCGGCGGGCCTGGCCACGGGTGCGGCGCTGCTGGGCGGGCTCCGGGCGGCGGCGGGGGACCACCCGCGGGACGTGTTCGGCCGGGTGGCGGCGGACGACCACGCGGCGTTCACCGCCGCGTGGCTGGCAGCGGCCTGTTACGGCGAGGAGCTCGCCTCGGCACTCTGCGCGGTCGGCTGGGCTCCGCAGGGGGAGGCGGTCACGTCGGCGGCCCAGGGAAGTACTTGCACAGGCAGGTAAACCGCGCCGAATGGCATACTGGGTGGACGGGAGACGTTCGACCGGTCGTCACACCATCGACCCGGGCCGGACACGGTACCGGGGCCGGCACCAGTGACGGAACCGGGAAGAGAAGGGCGAGCCATGGGTATCCACGACGATGCCGCCGAGATCCGCGCCTGCGGGTGGCGCACGCTCGCCGCGCTGCACGGGCTCATCGACGCGGCGCTGGAGAAGGCGCTGCAGGCCGAGCACCGGCTCTCGGTGGTCGAGTTCACCGTGCTGGACGCGCTCTCCCGGCAGGACGGCTGGCACATGCGGATGCAGCAGCTGGCTCGCGCGGCGGCGCTGAGCAGCAGCGCGACCACCCGCCTGGTGACCAGGCTGGAGGACCGCGGCCTGCTCAGCCGCTACCTGTGCGCGGACGACCGGCGCGGCATCTACACCGAGCTGACCCCGCAGGGCCGCCAACTGCTCCAGGCCGCGCGCCCGGTGCACGACGCCACCCTGGAGGCGACGCTGGCGAAGGCCACCGAGATTCCGGAGCTGGCCCCGCTGGTGCACGCGCTGGACGAGCTGGAGCTCACCCCGGGCGCCCCGGCCACCGCCTGACGCAGGCACCCGGCATCTGGTACACGCCACCCGGCACCCGGCACCCGGCACCCGGCGCTCGACCCCGGTACCCGAGGCGCCGGGGTCAGGCGACCTCGACGGACCGCGTACCGGCGGCCCGGACCGCCCGGACCGCCCGGACCGCCCGGACCGCCCGGACCACCCCGACCGCCCTCAACGCCGCGAGGCGAGGGCGTCCCGGTGGACGCGGTCCAGCAGGGCGAGCAGCAGCTCCTTGCTGGAGGCGCGCTCGCGGACGTCGCAGAGCACGACCGGGACGCCGGGATCCAGGTCGAGGGCGCGCCGGACGTCCTCGGGGCTGCTGTCGCGCCGGCCGTGGAAGCAGTTGACACCGATCGCGAACGGGATGCCGCGCTGCTCGAAGAAGTCCACCGCGGCGAAGCTGGACTCCAGCCGCCGGGTGTCGGCCAGCACGATCGCGCCGAGCGCACCCAGCGCCAGGTCGTCCCACATGAACCAGAAGCGGAACTGGCCGGGCGTGCCGAAGAGGTAGAGCACCAACTCGTCGTGGACGGTGATCCGGCCGAAGTCCATCGCGACGGTGGTGGTGGACTTGTCCTGGACGCCGTCGAGGCTGTCGACCCCGATGCTGGCGCGGGTCATCCGCTCCTCGGTCTGCAGCGGCTCGATCTCGCTGACCGAGCCGACCATGGTGGTCTTGCCGACGCCGAAGCCGCCGGCGACGAGGATCTTGACCGCGCCCGGCACCAGGCTCTGGGTCGTCAATTCGGGTCTCCTGGAGGGGAACTGGAAGCGTGGATGCAAGCGGAGGCCCCCGCCGGTCAGAGCCGGCGGACGCCCTCGATCACGGCCTGGATCAGCGAGATGTCCGGCGCCTCGGCGAGTTGGACGGGCGCGCGGGTGAGGATCAGCCGGGCCTCGGCGAGGTCGTCCAGCAGCACCTTCACCACGCTCACCGGCAGGTCGAGGCCGGCCGCGATCTCGGCCACGGCCAGCGGGCGTTCGCGGCACAGGTCGATGATCGCGGCCGGTTCGGGGGCGAGCCGGGTGGTGTCGGTCCGCGGGTCGGCCGTGACCACCAGGGTGATCAGCGCGAAGTTGTCACGGGCCGGGCCGGTGCGCCCGTTGGTGATGGCGTAGGGGCGGACGAGATGCCCGGCGTCCTTGTCGAAGAACCAGGCCTCCTCGGCGTCGGCGGTCACGCACCGCCGCCCACGCCGGCCTGGCCGGCGTCGCTGCGCGGCGCCGCGGTGAGGTACTGGCCGACCTGCTTGACCAGCATGTTGATCTCGTACGCCATCAGGCCGGCGTCGACCATCTCGCTGGTCAGCACGGCGAGCCGGGCACCCTGGCCGGCGGTGGTGACGAACAGGAACAGCTGGTCCATCTCGATCACCGTCTGCCGGACCCGGCCGCCGTTGAAGCGGTGGCCAGCGCCGCGGGCGAGGCTCTGCAAGCCGGAGGCGACGGCCGAGAGGTGCTCGGCGTCGGCGCGGTCCAGGCCTCGGGAGAGACCGACCAGCAGGCCGTCCTCGGAGAGGACGATGGCGTGCCGGGTCTCCGGGACCCGCGCCACCAGCTGGTCCAGCAGCCAGTTGAGGTCGCGCTGGGTGTCGGTGTGCTGCGTCATCACTGCTGTTCCTTAGCTGCGGAAGGTGCGGCCGGTGCGGGGGGCGCGGCCGGTGCGTCCGAGTCGGGGGCGGCCGCGCGGGCGGTCCGGGTGCCGCGCTGGATGGCGGCCATGGTGGTGCGGGAGCGCTGGGGCGCGGTGTCGTCGGCGGTGCCCGGGGCGGGGGAGCCCGCCGGACCGGCCGCCGGGAGGCCCGGCGCACCTCCAGGACCACCCGCCGGCATCCGGGCCGGCCCGCCCATCGGCGCACCCAGCGGCCCACCCATCGGCGCGCCCGGGAAGGCGGCCGGCGGCCGGAGCGCGGCGCCGGGGGCGTGGGCCTCGCGCAGCTGCTCGGCGAGGCTGGCGTTGCGAACCCGCTGCGGCAGGACGCGCGGGGTGCGCAGCTCGCCGTCCGGGTTGTGCTCCAAGGGGGCCTCCTGAGCGCGTTCGTGGATGGGCGCGGCGGGGTCGGGCGGGGGGTTTCCCGCCGGGCCGGCCCACAGCCCGTCGGCGAGGCCGCCGCCGGCGGGAGCACCCGCCGCGGCGCCCGTGGCCGGCGGTTCGCCCGCCTGGTCGTCGTACGGCCTTGGCGGCGTGGGCCGGGGGACGACCACGGCGCCGGGCAGCCCGGGGATCTGAGCGCCCACCGGAAGGCCGCCGCCCGTGGGTTCGCCCTCGCCCCGCGCGGCGCCGTCGCCGTACTGGGCGAGCAGTTCACCGATGATCACACCGCTGTCGTGCCGGCCCCCGGGGTTCCCGGGGGCGCCGAAGCCGACGGGGTCCACCGGGCCGACGGGGTCCACCGGGCCGACGGGGTCCATGGGGCTCCCCGGGAGCACGGCGTTCCTGCTCTCCGCGCCCGCTCCGGCTCCCGCGGCCGGCCCGGTGGCCGGGGAACCACCGCCCAGCAGCCCGCTCAGCACCCCGGAGAGCGCCCCCGACAGCCCCTCGTCGGTCTCGCCCGGCCCGCCGTCGACGGTCTGCTCCGGCACCGGCGTCCGGGTCACCCGGGCGCCGGCCGGCAGGCCGGGCACGTCGGCGGCCTGCTCCGCCTGCTCCAGCAACGGCGCCGGCACCAGCACCACGGCCCGCGTCCCGCCGTACGGGGAGGGGCGCAGGGTCACCTGGATGTCGTGCCGGGCGGCCAGCCGGGCCACCACGAAGAGGCCGAGCCGCAGGTCGTCGCCGAGCGCGGAGACGTCCAGCTCGGGCGGGTTGGCGAGGTAGTCGTTGAGCCGCTCGTACTCGTCCCCGGTCATGCCGAGGCCGCGGTCCTCGACCTCGACGACGAGACCCTTGGGGACCTCCTGCGCGGAGACCTGCACCTGGGTGTAGGGCGGGGAGAAGGTGGTGCCGTTCTCGATCAGTTCGGCGACCAGGTGGATGACGTCGGCGACGGCCTGCCCGCTGAGCGAGGTGCGCGGCACGCCCTGGACGACCACCCGGGCGTAGTTCTCGGTCTCGGAGACGGCGCTGCGCAGCACGTTGACCACGGGCACGGCGTTGCGCCAGCGCCGGGCGGGCAGGGCGCCGCCGAGGATGACCAGGTTCTCGGCGTTGCGCCGCATCCGGGTGGCCAGGTGGTCGACGGCGAACAGCTCACGCAGCAGTTCGGGGTCCTCGTGCTCGCGCTCCAGCGCGTCCAGCATGCTGATCTGTCGGTGGATCAGGATCTGGGTGCGGCGGGCGATGTTGAGGAAGACCTTCTTCGTCCCCTCGCGGCCCTGGGCCTGGTGGACGATGGCGGCGATGGCGGCCTGCCGGACGGCGGCGAGGCCGTCGGCGGTCTGCTGGACCTCGTCGCCGGCGCGCCGGGAGGGTGCCCAGGCGGGCGGCGCGGGCACGGACTCGCCGGCCTGGAGGCGGCCGACGACCTCGGGGATCTCGTGCTGGGCGAGCGAGAGGGTGTCGGTGCGCAGCCCGGAGAGCCGGGCGGAGAGGGTCCCGGCGAGCCGCACGCCGCTGATCAGGCTCCAGAGCAGGACGACGGCGACGACGGCGCTGACGGCCAACAGGGCTGTGTGGTGGCCGGTGTTGCGCAGCAGGTACGCGGCGTATCCCCAGGCGGCGGCGAGGCCGAGGCAGGGGACCAGCACGAGGGCGAGGAGCGAGCCGCGGAGAGAGCCGGACCGGCCGGCGCGGTGGCCCGTGCGGGGGGCCGATATGCCTGGCATCTGATTCCTTGTTGCTGGGCCGAACGGCGGTATCGCCCGTGTGCTCCGACCGGGCGGCGGGGGTGCCACGGCCGGCGGTGCCCGGAGGGGTGCCGGACGATATGACGCTGTGTCATCGTCCGGACGGGGTGCAGCACGGCCGCCGACTGCATGGCACGCTACCAGCCCCAGGTGCCCCCGCGGCAACATCAACTGACGGTATGTGAACGGCCAATGACCCGTTCGTCCGTCATCCGGAACGGTTCCGGGATGCGGATCGCCGCTGGTCGTGGCGCCGCGTCCGGACGTGCCGGCGGCTTTCCGGAGGCCGAGGACCGGCCTCCGGAAAGTCGTCAGGAACAGGTCAAGTCTAGCGGGTCGAGGTGGCGTCCGCCCAGACGGCGAATCCGGCCGCGCCGGCCCCTCGGGTCACCCCGGGGCCCGAGCGGCTCGACGGGCCCGAGGTGCCCGGGGCGACCCGAGGGATGCGGGGGATCCGGCGGGCCCGGGCGGGGGCCCGGGGTGACCCGGACCCGCCCCCGTCCGTCTCGGACCGCCTCAGACCGCCATCGGCAGGTGCAGCAGCGCCGCCTCCAGCGACTGCCCCGCCTCGGCCTCGGCCTCCGCGGCGGACTCGCGCTCGCCCAGCTCGGACCAGGCCCAGCCGGCCAGGTGGGACAGCTCCGCCGACCACTGCTTGCCGTACGTTCCGGCGGCGACCTGGCCGAGCCGCAGCCGCTGGACGTCCGAGGTGCCGGCCGGCGGGTAGACGTGGGTGGCGTCACGCAGATAGCGCTCGATGCGGAACTCGGCCTGCAGGCCCCGGGCGGCGTGGATCTCCATCGCGTTGCGCGCGGAGTCCAGCGCGTACTCGGTGTTGATGAGCTTGGCGTTCATCAGCTCGGCGTCGCAGGGCTTGCCGTGGTCGAGCAGGTGGGAGGCGTGGTACGCGGCGAGCTTGGCGGTCATCAGCCGGGACTGCATCTCGCCCAGCTTGAGCGCGATGTTGGGCAGTTGGGAGAGAGGCTTGCCGTACAGCATCCGCCCCTCGGTGAACCGCACGGTGTCCTCGACGATCGCCACGTGGATGCCGAGGGCGACGGCGGCGAGGTTCAGCCGGCCGTACAGGGTGGAGGAGGAGTAGGCGACGTCCAGGCCCTGGCCCTCCCGGCCCAGCCGGTTGGCGACCGGGATCCGGCACTCCTCGAAGACGATCTCGCCGAAGCTGAACCCGTGCAGGCCGCTCTGCGAGCCGGGGTCCCCGGTGCGGAAGCCGGGGCGGTCGCTCTCGACCAGGAACGCGGAGAGGCCCTTGCTGCCCTTGCCGGTGCGGAACACCACGCCGTGCACGTCGCCGATGTGCGAGTTCCCGACGAACCACTTGCGGCCGTTGAGCACGTACTCGTCGCCCTCGCGGTGTGCGGTGCCGCTCATGCCGAGCACGTGGCCGCCGGACTCGGGCTCGGTGACGCCTATGGTCGGCAGGGACGCGCCGGAGGCGAACAGCGGCAGCCACTTCCGGCGCTGGGCGTCGGATCCGAAGTGGATGACCTTGGCGACGCCGAGCTGCGAGGCCTGCGCCATGGCGCCCATCGCGCCGCTGACCCGGGCCAGTTCCTCGACGATGACGGTCTTGGCGAGGTGGCCGAGCCCGAGGCCGCCGAACTCCTGCGGGATGGTGACACCGATCCAGCCGCGGCGGGCGATCTCCCGGGAGAGTTCGAACTCGACCTGGCGGTCGGCCTCCATCCGGGCGACCTGCGGGCGCACCTCCTTCTCCGCGAACTCACGCACCTCCGCGCGAAGGCTCTCGTGTCGCTCGTCGGTGAAGTAGTCCATCGCCATGCTGGGTCCTCTCGGGTTCGGGGGGTGGTCGTGCCTCCGTCCATACAGCCGATCCGCGCCGGCCGCCCGAGGGTGGGGAGTTGGGGTGGCGGTCGGCTGCCCCAGTGCAGCCGGTGCGTGCGGAAGTGCGGACCGTGTCACGGGGGACACCGTCCGTATTTTCGGCAGGGCTCATTGTTGTATGGGGATCCGGGTGTCTCCAGAGTTGATCTTTGATTGGCGTGATCGGATCGCCTGGGGACGGCCGAGGATTGAAAGGCCGCGAAGCGGGGAAGTGATCTTCCCCCACTTTTGACGACCAGTCCGGACGCCGCTCACATGCACCTTTGACTGTCCATCAGCAAACTTGATCCGGGTGGGCCGGGAGCGCGGATCGTGCCGGATGTCTGATTACATGTGCGCCATGACTGATGTGATGAGCACTCCAGGCCAGTTCCCGGGTGCCGGCGGTGAGTCCGAGCGGACCCGCAGGCTGCGCAGCCTGGGTCTCAACGAACCGACCGCGGACGAGGCCTTCGACCGCTTCGCTCACCTGGCCGCCAGCATCACCCGCGCCCCCATCGCGATGGTCAACTTCATCAACGACGAGCGGCAGATGTTCCGGGGGCTCTATATTCCGCCAAGCTCGGCCGAGAACGCGGCCGAAGGGGGCGCCTCCTGGGCCGATCGCGGCATCGCGTTCGACCTTCCGACCCGTCAGATGCCGCTGAGCCACGGTTTCTGCCCGCACGTCGTCGCCCAGCGCTCGCCGCTCGCCCTCGACGACATCCTCGCCTACCCCCGGTTCGCCGGGAACCCGGTCGTCGACGAACTCGGCGTGCGCGCCTACCTCGGCGCCCCGCTGGTCGACGACAGCAACACCGTCATCGGCACCGTCTGCGTCCTCGACCGCGAACCCCGCCAGTGGGGCCGCGAGCGGCTGCGCGACATCCAGCACCTCGCCGAGGCGCTGCTCTCCGAGATCCGGCTGCGCGACAACCTGCTCGCCCAGCAGCAGGAGATGTTCGCGGCGTTCGACGGCTCGCCCTTCCCGATCATGCTCACCGACGGCCCCGGCCAGGAGATCCGCTACGCCAACGCCCAGCACGCCGACATCTTCGGCGCCCCGGCGGCGTACGGCGCGATCGGCCACGCCTACCCGCAGCTCGGCGCGGCCGGCCTCCAGCAGGCGGTCGCCGAGGCGTACCACACCGGGCGGGCCACCGTCCTCAACGATGTCCGCATCAACTCCACCCGGCCGGACGCCCAGCGGATCCAGCAGATCTTCAGCTTCACCTGTACCCCCCTGCGGGCCGCGCGCACCGGCCAGGTCAACGGCGTCCTCACCGTCGGCATGGACGTCACCGCGCAGTCCCGCACCGAGGAGGAGCTGGGCACGCTGGCCGCACTCCTGGTCGACCGGCTGCAGCAGAACGGCGCCACCACCGGCCGCCCGGGCCTCGGCGCCGGGAACACCGGCCTCGTCCTCCCGGGCTGAGCCCGCACCCGGCCACCGTCCGGCCCACCGCCACCGTGGCGGGGCGCCTCTCACCCCCGAGGAGAGGCTCCCCGCCACGGTGCTGTCCGCAGTACGTGCACCCCGCGGCACGCGGCACGTGCACCCCGCGGCACGCGCACCCCGCGGCCCGCGTCGACCGGCGCCGCCCAGTGCCGGGCGGGTGAACCGGCACCGTCGCACACCCGCGCCGGTGCCCGGCGGCCCGGGCCGGTGGTAGGCATGGGCCGCATGGACTGGTTCGCCGCCCCCGAGTACTGGCTGAGCAGGCTGCTCGTGCAACGGCTGCTGGCCGCCGTCTACCTCACCGGCTTCCTCGCCGCCGCCGCCCAGTTCCGGGCCCTGATCGGCACCGACGGCATGCTCCCCGTCCCCCGCTTCACCGCCCGGGTGTCGTTCCGCGAGGCGCCAGGCCTCTTCCACCTCCACTACAGCGACCGCTACTTCGCCGCCGTCGCGTGGACCGGCGCCGCGACCTCCGCCGCCCTGGTCGCCGGGCTCGGCGACGCCGTCCCGCTCTGGGCGTCGGTGCTCCTCTGGGCGCTGCTCTGGGTGCTCTACCTCTCGATCGTCAACGTGGGGCAGACCTGGTACTCCTTCGGCTGGGAGTCCCTGCTGCTGGAGGCCGGCTTCCTGGCCGCCTTCCTCGGCAACGAGGACACCGCGCCGCCCGTCCTGGTGCTCTGGCTGATGCGCTGGCTGGTCTTCCGGGTCGAGTTCGGCGCCGGACTGATCAAACTGCGCGGGGACAGCTGCTGGCGCGACCTGACCTGCCTGCGCTACCACCACGAGACCCAGCCCATGCCCGGCCCGCTCAGCTGGTTCTTCCACCACCTGCCCGCCCCGTTGCACCGGGTCGAGGCGGCAGCCAACCACGTCACCCAACTCCTCGTCCCGGTCGGTCTCCTCCTCCCGCAGCCGGCCGCCACCTACGCGGCCTGCGTGATCGTGGCCACCCAGCTCTGGCTGGTCGCCTCCGGCAACTTCGCCTGGCTCAACTGGCTCACCATCACGCTCGCCCTCGCCGCCGTCGACCCCGCCCGGCTCGGCCTGCCCGCCCACCTTCACGCGTACGGCGGCACGCCCGGCTGGTTCGAGGGCGTCGTGATCGCGCTGACCCTCGCCGTCGCCGTCCTCAGCTACTGGCCGGTACGGAACCTGGTCTCGCGCCGGCAGGTCATGAACCGCTCCTTCAACCGCCTCCACCTCGTCAACACCTACGGCGCCTTCGGCAGCGTCAACCGCATCCGTCAGGAGGTCGTCGTCGAAGGCACCGACGAGCCGGCAGTCACCCCGTACACCGTCTGGCGCGAGTACGGCTTCAAGGGAAAACCCGGCGACGTGCGCCGCCTCCCGCGCCAGTACGCCCCGTACCACCTGCGCCTGGACTGGCTGATGTGGTTCGCCGGCATCTCACCCGCCTACGCCCGGCCCTGGTTCCTGCCCTTCGTCGCCCGGCTGCTCGCCAACGACCCGGACACCCTGCGGCTGCTGCGCCACAACCCCTTCCCCGACGCCCCGCCGACCCACGTCCGGGCGACCCTCCACCTCTACCGGTTCACCGATTGGCGCGAACTGCGCGAAACCGGAGCCTGGTGGCACCGGACCGCGCTCCACGAGTACCTGGCGCCGGTCAGCCTCGACACCCTCACCCGATCCGGTTACCGGCCACCGCTCGGCCGGCGCACCCGCACCGTGCCGATGGACGGGCTGCGCCGACGGCCCGGTCACCCGCCCGGCCCCGCGCCGCACCACCCGCCCGGCCCTCCCGAGTAGCGGCCAGGCGAGCGGTGTGGCACGCCACACCGGCCCGGAGGGCGGTGGGTGCGTGCAAGGCTCGAACGGGCACCCGTATTCTTGGCCTCCACAACCGGCAGGCCGACCGCGCGCCCCAGCCCCACCCGCCGGGGCAACCGTGCGCACCAGGTCCGCCGTCCCCCTCGCCGCCCGCCCCGCCGCAGTCGCCCAGAACCGGACCTCACATGACAGTGCTTCACTCGCGCAACGCCGACGCGGCCGACGCCGCCGATGCCAAGGCCGCCGACGCCGCCACGGCCGACGCCGACGCCAACGACGCCAAGGACGCCAAGGACCTGGAGCAGACCCGCAGCCAGGCGGCGGACACCGACCTCCGCGACGAACTCGGCCGCTACGCCGAACTCGGTGCCTTCACCCTCACCGCCGAGACCCACGCCTGGTACGCGGCCGTCGACACCGTCGCCACCCCCGAGGACGCCCGCGCCGCCTCGACCGTCCTCGCCGAACTGCGCGGCCGCGACCTCCAGCAGACCTGGGAGGCCGTCACCACCCTCGCCGCCGACGCCAAGCTCGACGAGCCCGGCACCATCGCGGTCGCCGCCCTGTTCGCCGAGACGCTCCAGCGCGTCCACCAGACCTCCGCCACCCTGACCGGCGCCGCGTACGACGCCGACCTCGACGCGCTCGTCGCCGCCACCGCGGACCGCGCCTGGCGCCGCGAGCGCGGTGTCAAGCTTTCCTTCCTCAAGGTGCGGGCACTGCGCAAGCAGGCCGCCGCGCTCGCCGCCGGCGGCCGCAAGGTCCGCCCCGAGGAGCTGCACGAGGCGCTCGCCTCCGCCGAGATCGAGCGCCGCGCCTGGGCCGTCCTCGCCCCGACCGGCGCGCTGCCCGTCCCGCCCGCCGACGGCGCCCTGGCCGAAGGGACCGCCGCCGCCTTCGACGCGATCGGCGCCGGCCTGCGCGACCTCGGCCGCCTGCTGCCCGAGCACGACCTCGACGCGCTGCCGGTCGGCGAGCTCATCGACCTGGTCGAGCGCCTCGCCGCCGACGAGGGCACCCTGTACCGCCTCCCCACCATCCGCTCCCTGCGCACCTCCCTGGAGGAGGCCGGCCTCGGCGAACTGCTCGCCGAGCTCACCGCCGCCCGCGCCGACCGCCGCGCCGCCGAGGCCGCCTTCAGCGCCCGCCAGGCTCTGGCCGGCGGGCAGCGGGACGGGCTGACGGGGCGCGAGGAGACCACCGAGGCGGTGTCGGAGCCGGCTGCCGAGGTCGAGGCCGAGGCTGACGTTGCGACCGAGGTCGAGGCTGCTGAGCCGGAGGTTGTTGCCGAGGACGTGACCGAGGTGGACGCCGAGGACGAGACCGACGCTGAGGCGGTGGTCGAGGCCGACGTCGAGGCTGAGGTCGAGGTCGAGGCCGAGCAGGCTACGGCCGAGGAGCCCGTCGAGGTCCGGCCCGTCGTGGTCACCCTCCCGGCGCCGTCCCCCGCAGCCGACGACCTGGTCGACGTCACCTCGGTCACGGCGATGGCCGACATCGAGCCGGCCGAGGTCGAGGTGGCCGAGGTCGAGCCCGAGGCCGTGGCCGACATCGAGCCGGCCGTGGCCGAGGAGCCCGCGCCCGTGGTCGTCGAGCCCGTGGTCGTCGAGCCCGAGAATGTGGCGCCGGTGGCCGAGACCGAGATCGTGGCTGCGATCGAGCCCGAGGTTGAGGTGGCCGAGGTCGAGGTCGAGGTCGACGCCCCGGCCGAGGCCGTCGAGGCGGAGTCGGTCGAGGCCGAGCCCGTTGCCGCCGAGGTCGAGCCCGAGGTCGA
>NZ_JBVINN010000002.1:76791-140077 GCF_055579305.1 Kitasatospora sp. NPDC032757
GAGGAGACCGCGCCCGAGGTCGTGGCGCTGGTCGCCGAGGTGGAGGCCCTCGAGGTCGACGCCCCCGCCGAGGCCGTCGAGGTGGAGCCGACCGAGGCCGAGCCCGTTGCCGCCGAGGTCGAGCCCGAGGTCGAGGAGACCGCGCCCGAGGTCGTGGCGCTGGTCGCCGAGGTGGAGGCCCTCGAGGTCGACGCCCCCGCCGAGGCCGTCGAGGTGGAGCCGACCGAGGTCGAGCCCGTTGCCGCCGAGGTCGAGCCCGACGCGGTGGCCGAGGAGCCCGAGGCTGCAGAGGTCGTGGCCGAGGCCGAGCCGGAGGCCGTCGTGGCCGAGGAGACGACCGATGAGGTCGTGCCGGAGCCGGTCGCCGAGGCTGAGTCCGAGCCGGTCGTCGTGCCGGAGCCGGTCGTCGAGGCTGAGCCCGAGCCGGTCGTCGTTCCCGAGCCCGTCGCGGCCGCCGAGCCCGCCACTGCCGGGCAGCCCGAGAAGCCCGACTTCACGCCGGGCCGTCCCGTCACCGCCTACTCCGCCGACGAACTGCTCGCCGTGGTGCGGTGGGTGGACGCCGACGGTGTGGAGCGCAGCGAGGAGGAGCTGCTGCGGGCGGCCATGAAGGAGCTGGGCTTCGCCCGCCTCGGTCCGCGGATCAAGGAGGCGCTGGGCGCCGCCGTCACTGCCGCGCGCGCCTGACGCAGAGCGGCGCCGACCGGTTCGGCGACGACGAAGGGCCCGGTGGGGTGGTGTTGCACCGCCTCCACCGGGCCCTTCGTCATGGCTGTGCCCGTGCTCGCTCAGCCCGCCTTGTTCCAGGGCGCGCTGGACATGAGTGCCTTGACGTTGGCCACGTAGCTCGGGTTGGGGATGGCCAGGCTGCCGGTGGTCGCGCCGGTGGCCGGGTCGGTGACGGTGTTGTAGTGCACGTTGCCCGCGCCCGCGTTGTACGCGGAGATGACCAGGTCGAGCAGCGGCGTCTTGCCGGTGGCCGGGTCGGGGGAGAGGTCGTACTTCCCGCCGAACGAGGAGTCGCCGTAGTAGGCGACCAGCCAGTCGAGCAGCTGGGTGCCGAGCTGGACGTTGCCGGCCAGCGTCTTCGGGTCGGAGGTGGTCCCGAACTTGCTGTTCATCCAGCTCACGGTGGCGGGCATGACCTGCATGGTGCCGATGCCGCCGTCGCAGGCGAGGATGCCGGACTGCCAGCCGCTCTCCTGCCAGGCGATCGCCTTGACCAGGCCGGCCGGAAGGGCCGGGAGCTTGTCGGTGCCGCCGTTGCTGAGGGTCAGTGTGCGGGGCTGGCCGGCGGCGGAGGTGAGCGCCGCGGCGACGGCCTCCTTGGGCTCGTCGGGCTGCGGCTTGCTCGGCGTGCAGCCGCTCTGCAGCGGCGGGACGTGCGGGGTGGCGGGCGCGGGCGGCGGCGGGGGTGCGACCGGCCCGGGCTTGGCGGTCGGCGCGGGCGCGGGCGCCGCCGCGACCGGGGCGGGAGCGGGGGCCGGTGCGGCCTTCGGGGCGGGGTCGGCGGGCTTCTCGGCGGTGGGCTTGGCGGTGCTCGCCGCAGCGGTCGGGCTCGGCTTGGCCGTCCTGCCCGCCGTCGTGCTCGGAGAGGCGGTCGGTGAGGCACTGGCGCTCGGGGTGGCGCTCGCCGTCGCGCTGGGCGACGGCGTGGCCGTCGGCGTCGTGGACGGCGTGGCGTCCGTGGCGGTGGCCGCCGCCGGGGCCGGCGTCCCCCCGGCCGTGTCGTCCGCCTTCTTGGTGCCGCAGCCGGTCAGCAGCGCTGTCGACACGGCCGCCGCCGACACCAGTACCAGCGCCTGCCGTGAAGCACGTACCTTCATGTCGTTCCGCCCCCCTGTGTCGCCGGCCGACCCGGCGAGAGGCGACATCCTACGATGATCGGATCGGTGCGCCGCCCGCCGGGGCCCGGGCACCGGTCCGGTACGAATCCCACGCGCTGGGGGCACCGGTGCCCCGGCACGGCCGGCCCGTGTCCGGGGCGGCGCCGCGGCCTCAGCAGGGTGGCAGAGCCCGCGCCAGCTGGGCCGCCAGCACCTCCGGGGCCTCCGCCAAGGACGGGCCGTACCAGGTCAGATGGCGCCCGCTGACCAGCGCCGCCGGGACGCCGGGGAACGCCTCCGGGCCGTCGTCCGCCGTGAAGCGGTACGGCTCGTCCGGGAGGACCACCAAGTCGGGTTCAGCGGCGAGGAGTTCGGGCAGCGGAACCGCGGGGTACCGTTCCGGGTGGCCGGCGTGGAGCAGGTGGACGCCGAGGCGGCCGAGCAGGTCGCCGGCGAAGGTGTCGCGCCCGAGCACCATCCAGGGGCGGCGCCAGATCGGCACGACGGCGCGGAGGGGGCTCGACAGCGGATGGACACCGGCCCACGAGGTCCGGGCGGCCTGCGGGGACCACGCGGCCTCGGCGGCGTCGAGCCACGCGGGCCGCGGCAGGCCGCAGCCGACCGTCAGGAGACGGTCCAGCGAGGCGAACGCCTGCTCCAGCGTGCGGATGTCGGTGACCCAGACGGCCAGCCCGGCGGCCCGCAGCGCATCGAGGTCCGGTCGGCGGTTCTCCTCGTCATTGGCGAGGACCAGGTCCGGGGCGAGCGCGACGACCCGGCCGGTGTCGGGGTTCTTGGTGCCGCCGACGCGCTCCACCGCCAGGCCGGCGGGGTGGCTGCACCAGTCGGTGGCGCCGACCAGCAGTCCGGGCGCGGAGACGGCGACGGCCTCGGTCAGCGAGGGGACCAGCGACACCACCCGCCGCACCGGTCCGGCCCCGAGCGCCACCGGCAGCCCGAGGTCGTCCAACGGCTCTGCAGGGAAACCGGAGAGGGAGGCCATACGGCCACCCTAGGCCCTCTCCGGCCGGTCTCGCCGGGCGCGCGATCCACCGGACCGGACCTCGGCCGGACGCCGGCCGTACGGCGCCGGAAAGTCCCGGGAACCGGGCGGGGTTGGTGGCCGACTACCTGGTCCGGGTTCGTAGGACGGGCCCGAGCACGACCATTGACCAGGAGAGTTGTCATGCGCCCTCGCGTGTTCTGCGGTATCGCGGCCGCTGTTGCCCTGTTCGCCACGGCCTGTGGGAGCGGCGGTGGAGGGAGCACGGACAGCAGCAGCGGTGGCGGCGGTGGCGGGCAGGCCACCGCCGCCGGTGCGTTCCCGGTGAAGGTCGCCGACTGCGCCGGCAAGGAGACCACCGTCAAGCAGGCACCGAAGAAGATCGTCACCAGCAACGCCGCCGGCCTGGAGATGATGCTCCAGCTCGGCGCCGGCGACCGGGTGATCGGCACCGGATTCCCGCCCGGCAACGGCAGCCTGCCGGGGCCGATCGCCGAACAGGGCGCCAAGGTACCGGTGCTGGGCGAGATGGGGATCGCCAAGGAGAAGCTGCTCGGCTCCGGCGCCGACCTCTACGTCGACGCCTTCGGGGCGATGCCGATGATGGGCGGCGCGGGTGCGGGCCCGAGCGAGGAGGAGTTCACCGCCGCGGGCATCCAGCACGTCTTCCTCCTCTCCACCGCATGTTCCGGCACCCCCAAGGCCGCCAAGGGGCCGCGAACCGACCTCGGCGAGGTGGAGAACGACATCCGCCGGCTCGGCGCGGTCACCGGCACGGGCGCCCGCGCCGAGGAGCTCGTCGCCGGGATGGAGAAGCAGGTCGGCGAGGTGCGCACCGCCACCGCCGGCGTCCCCGCCGGCCAGCGGCCGGGCTACTTCTTCTTCGACTTCGACGCCGGCACCAAGCAGCCGGTCGCCGTCTGCGGCCGCCAGGTCGCCAACGCGGTGATCACCCTGGCCGGCGCGCGCAACGTGTTCGCCGACTGCGACGCCGACTTCAAGCCCGTCTCCTGGGAGGACGTCGTGGCCAAGGACCCGGACTGGATCCAGCTCGCCGTCCGCACCCGCGGCACCGAGGAGGAGAACCGCAAGGCCTTCGACGACGCCGAGGCGTTCCTGAAGAGCTTCCCCGCCACCCAGGGCCTGAAGGCCGTAAAGGGCGGGAAGTTCCTGCGGATCGGATCCGAGGTCACCACCATCGCCGGGGTCCGCAACGCCGACACCGTCCGGCAGATCGCCGCCACCGTCCACCCGGACCTCGTCAAGAACGGCCAGTAGACCGTGGCATCGGCCACCACCACCGCCGCCGCCGAGCGGACCCGCACGCGCACCCTGCGTGCCGGACCGCTCGCGGCCGTGCTCACCCTCGCCCTGGTCGCCGCGCTGACCGCCGCCGTCTCGCTCGGATCGGTGGACATCCCGCCCGGCGAAGTCTGGTCGGTGGTCGCCCGCCGCCTGACCGGCAGCGCACCCGAGCCCGGAACCCGGGACCTCATCGTCTGGCAACTGCGCGTCCCGCGCGCCCTGCTGGCGGCGATGGTCGGGGCCGGGCTCGGCCTCGTCGGCACCGCCGTCCAGGCACTCGTCCGCAACCCGCTCGCCGACCCCTACCTGCTCGGGATCTCCTCCGGCGCCTCGCTCGGCGCCGTCGCCGTGATCGTCCTCGGCAGCGGGCTCGGCCTCGAAATGGCCTTCGGCAGCGCCGTCGGCCTGACCATCTCGCTGGCCGCCTTCCTCGGCGCGCTCGCCGCCTTCTCCCTGGTCTGGCTGCTGGCCCGGCGCGGTGGCGGCTTCTCCCCGCTGCGCCTGGTGCTCGCCGGCATCGGCATCGGCCAGTTCCTCACCGGCTTCACCAGCTACCTCGTCCTGCAGACCGGCGACGAACAGCAGACCAGGGGCGTGCTGTTCTGGCTGATGGGCAGCCTCGGAGGCGCCGTCTGGAGCCAACTCGCCGTCCCCGCCCTTGCCGTGGCCCTCGGGCTGGGCCTGCTCCAGGCCCGCGCCCGGGGGCTCAACGCGCTCCTGATGGGCGACGAGACGGCGGCCGGGCTCGGCATCGACGTCACCCGGCTGCGCCGCGAGATCTTCGTCGTCACCAGCGTGCTGACCGGCGTCCTGGTCGCCGTCTCCGGCGCGATCGGCTTCGTCGGCCTCATGGTGCCCCACGTCTGCCGGCTGCTGGCCGGCGGCGACCACCGCCGGCTGCTGCCGCTCTCCGCCCTGACCGGGGCGGTGCTGCTGGTGGTGGTCGACACCATCGCCCGCACCGCGCTGGACACCCAGGAACTGCCGATCGGCGTGGTCACCGCCCTGCTCGGCGCGCCCACCCTGCTCTACCTGCTGGACCGACGACTGGAGCGGAATTGAGGATCGCGGTCGAGGATCTGAGCGTCACCCTGTCCGGGCGGACGGTGGTGGCCGGCGTCCACCTGGTCGCCAAGGAGGGGGAGATCGCCGGGCTGGTCGGGCCGAACGGCAGCGGCAAGTCCAGCCTGCTGCGCACCGTCTACCGGCACCTGAAGCCGAGCGCCGGCCGGGTCCTGCTGGCCGGCCGGGAGCTGGCCGGGCTGAGCCCGGCGCAGTCCGCCCGGCACATCGCCGCACTGCCCCAGGAGCGCGGCGGGGACTTCGAGCTGACCGTCCGGGAGGTGGTGGCGATGGGCCGCACCCCGTACAAGCGGGCGTTCGCGGCGGACGACTCCGAGGACCACCGGATCGTCGCCGGCGCGCTGGAGCGGGTCGGCATGACGGACGCGGGCGGGCGGCGGTTCGCCGAGCTCTCCGGCGGCGAGCGCCAACGCGTCCTGCTGGCCAGGGCGTTGGCCCAACAACCGGACGTCCTGGTGTTGGACGAACCGACCAACCACCTGGACGTCCGGCACCAGGTCGAACTCCTCGCGTTGCTACGGGAGCAGCGCCGCACCACGTTGGTGGCGTTGCACGACCTCAACGCGGCGGCCTCGGTCTGCGACCGGCTGCACGTGCTGCACCGCGGCGCCCTGGTGGCGTCCGGGGCGCCGCGGGACGTCCTGACCGCCGAGCTGCTCGCCGAGGTGTTCGGCGTGCGGGCGGCGGTGGTCGAACATCCGCTCACCGGCGACCCGTTGATCGCGTTCGACCACCGCACGCCCGCGTCCTCGGCCGAGGTGATGCAGCGTCAGGAGGTTTCGTAGTGGCTGGGGCGGCCGTTGCGCTCGACCAGGCGGCCGACCTTCGCGGCGTCCTCGCTGCGCAGCAGCTCCCAGCCGCCGTCGGCCCGGTGGAGCACCGAGGAGTGCCACGGCGTCATCCACGCGTCGGCGGCCTCCAGCAGCCGGATGCCGAACTTCAGCACGCCCGCCTTCTGCGGGTGGATGGAGAGCCGGAAGGATCGCGGGTGCTGCTCGGCGATGAGGTCGCCCCAGGCCCGGCTGCGCTGGATGACGCCGTAGGCGCGCCGGCGGCATTCGCGCTGGAGGGCGGACTTGCTGCCCTCGAAGCCGAACGTGTCCTCGGTGAGGAAGCGGGTGATGCCGCGGTAGAGCTTCAGCGTCTCCTCGTCGGTCATCACCTGCTCGCGCAGCTCCTCCTTGGTGGGCGCGTACCGGGCGTGCACCCGGGCGCGCTTCTCGTCGAAGGGCAGGTCGCCGAGGACGGCGCGCAGGTCGAAGGTGGCGAGGTGGCTCAGGCCCTCGCGTTCGATCATGGCGGTCAGCTCGTCGGAGTACTGGTCGATGTGGTCGTCGGGGACGTGGATCAGGTCGCCGAAGATGTGGCCGTCGGAGCAGATCAGGATCTGCGCGCCGGGCTGGTAGAGCTTGCCGATCTCCTCGCAGAGACCGTTGAGGAAGGTGAGCGAGAGGCGCTCTCCCTCGTCGGGCAGGTGGCCGAGCACCTTGGCGAGGTTGGGTGACTTGCACGGGAAGCCGGGCAGGGTGAACAGGATCGGGTCGCCGCTGGAGAGGAAGTCCGCCAGCTGCTCCAGCTGGATCGGGAAGTCGGCGGGCGTGGCGTGGACGCCGGGGTCGGAGGCCCGGCGGTGCGGCAGCAGCAGATCGAGGATCCCGGCGGATATCCGGGCGATCTCCTGCGGGTCCGTGACGGCGCCGGGCGGTGTGGCGCCGGCCGGCGTGACGGTGGCGGACGGGGACGGGGACGTGGTCCGGGTGGTGGTGGTCGGGCCGGAAGCGGTCCGGCCGGTGGTGCTCCGGTCGGCCGCGCTCTGGTCGGCCGTGGTCTGGGAATCGGTGGAAACGGTGCCGGCGGGCGGCATGGTGGTCCTCCACGGAACGGTGTACGGGCTTCAGGGCAGGCGTAGCCACGCCCCGGCATCGGTCGCCGGGACGCTGAGGGGGGTGCCGGGGAGTGGTGGGGCCGGTCAGACCCGCTTGTCGTAGGCGACCGGCAGCCTGTTCACCCCCCGGGCGAGGACGGCGGGCACCCAGGCGAGCGAGTCGATCTCCTCGCCGGGCCCGGTGGCGGGCCGCAGCCCGGGCAGCCGGGTGAGCAGAGTGGCGAGGGCGACCTGGAGTTCGACCCGGGCCAGGGCGGCGCCGGGGCAGTAGTGGATGCCGTGGCCGAACGCCAGGTGGGCGTTGGGGGTGCGGTCGAAGTCGAGGACGTCGGCGTCCGGGAACTGCTCGTCGTCGCGGTTGGCCGCGCAGAGCGAGACGATCACGGAGTCGCCGGCCGGAACGGACGTCCCGTGCAGATCGCTGTCCTCGGCGAAGAAGCGCCAGGTGGTGAGCTCGAACGCGGCGTCGTGGCGCAGCAGTTCCTCCACCGCGCGGGTGAGCAGGCCCGGGTCGGCGGCGATGCCGTCGCGCAGCCGGGCCAGCTGGTCGGGGCGGCGCAGCAGGGTGATCAGCATGGTGGTGATCTGGTTGGTCACCGGCTCCTGGCCGGCCACCAGCAGCTGGAACACCATCGAGTCGAGCTCCTCGCGGCTCAACTCGCCCGCGTCGCACGCGGCGACGAGCCGGCCGAGCAGGCCGGCGTCGGGCCCGGCCGGGTCGTAGTGGGCGCGCTTGTGCGCCACGACGTCGGCGATGTAGGTCTGCAGGCCGCGCAGCCGGCCCTCGTAGGCCGGGCGGCCCGGGTCCAGCGGCCCGACCGGCTGGACGACCTTGCCCCAGTCCCGGTCGAAGCGGACGGCCAACTCCTGTGGCAGGCCGATCGCTTCGGCGAGTACCCGGAACGGGAAGTGCGCCGCGAAGCCGGCCACCAGGTCGGCGCCGCCGGTCTCCGGGAGCTCGTCGACCAGGGAGCCGGCCAGCTCCTCCAGGCGCGGGCGAAGGGCCTCCGCCCGGCGCGGGGTGAAGGCGTCCAGCACCAGCCGGCGCATCCGGGTGTGCTTCGGCGGGTCCTGGTGCAGCAGGTGGACCTGGAGCTGCGAGTGCTGCGGCTCCGGCATGATCGACGCGAGCTTGCGCCAACCCTCGTTGCCCAGCTCGTGGTTCTTGCCGAGCCGGGGGTCGTTGAGGGTCTCGTGCGCGGCCTTGTAGCCGGTCACCAGCCAGGCGGTGATCCCGCTCGGGAACTTCACCCGGTGGACCGGGCCGGCCTCGCGCATCCGCCGGTAGAGCGGATAGGGGTCGCTCTTGTACTCCGTCCCGTACAGCGGTACCGGGTCGGGGAGTTCGTCGTATCCGAACGGGCAGCGCGGCGTGTCGTCGGCCGGCCTTCCCGCGGTCGGATCGTGGACGGTGTCGGTCATTGCGTCTGTTCCTCCGGTCGAGGTGTGGTGCGCGCGGGCGGGTCGTCAGGTGCCCGCGCGGTTGGTGCGGTGGTGCAGGGAGAGGAGGGCCACGGCCTGGACGGCGGCCAGCGTGGCGAGGACGAGCCCGGCCCGGACGCCCGCGGTGGCGGAGTCGCCGAACAGCGTGGCGGCGGTGGCGAGGGCGGGTCCGAGGGCGAAACCGAGGCTGCGGGCCAGTTGGACGGCGGAGCCGGCGGTGGCCAGTTGCTGCGGTTTGGCGGCGGTCATCACCAGGGCCTGGACCGGGCCGCCGTTGAGGCCCATGCCGGTCCCGGCGAGCGCGAGCCGCCACGCGATGTCGAGCGGCGACCAGTCGGTGTCCAGCGGGACGAGCAGCAGCATGCCGAGGGCGGTGACGGTCGCACCCGTCAGGGCGGTCGGCCGGGCGCCCCAGCGGTCGGCGAGCCGTCCGCCGAACCGGCCGGCCAGCACCATGCCGAGCGGGAAGGCCAGCATGGTCAGGGCGGTGGTGGTGGCGCTGATCCCGTCGTCCCGGCGCAGGTGCTGGGCGAGCAGGTAGTGGGTGGCGGCGAACCCGGCGGCCAGTGAGAGCACCGAGCCGTTGACGGCGGCGGTGCCGGACTCCCGCAGCACGGCGGCGACCGGCCGTCCGCCGGGGCGGCGCAGCCAGAGGACGACCAGCGGTGCGGCGGGCAGCACGAGCAGCAGCCAGACCGGCGCGTCGGGCGCGAGGGTGAGGCCGAGCAGCACGGCGGCCACCGCGGAGCCGATCAGCGCGGCGGCGCCGAGGGAACCCCGGTCGGGCAGCCGCAGCCTGCCGCCGTGCGGCGCGTTGCGGTGGGCGATCACCAGGGCGGCCAGGCAGATCGGCAGCTTGACCAGGAAGATGGCCCGCCAGCCGACGTGGTCGAGCAGCAGGCCGCCGACCACCGGCCCGGTGACGGCGCCGAGCGGGCCGAGCGTGGCGGGCACGCTCATCGCCCGCCCGCGCAGCTCCGGCCGGACGGCCGTGGCGGCCAGCACCGGCATCAGCACGAACAGCACCGCGCCGAACGCGCCCT
Organism: Kitasatospora sp. NPDC032757; assembly: GCF_055579305.1. NCBI lineage: Bacteria > Bacillati > Actinomycetota > Actinomycetes > Kitasatosporales > Streptomycetaceae > Kitasatospora > Kitasatospora sp. NPDC032757. Next base: position 86,380 of record NZ_JBVINN010000002.1, read on the forward strand.
GCGCCAGCCGTGCGGCGACCAGCCAACTCGCCCACGGTGCCACGGCGGCGAGCACGCTGCAGAGCGCGAAGCAGCTGACCGCCAGCAGCAGGGCGGAGCGGGTGCCGACCTGGTCGAGCCAGCGCCCGGCGGGCAGCAGCAGGGCCACCAGCGGGAGCTGGTAGCCGAGGACGGCCCACTGCGCGGTGGTCGGGGAGACGTGCAGGCCGTCCGCGATGTCGGTGAGGGCCAGGTTGACCACGTTCATGTCGAGCATCGCCACGAACGAGAGCAGTCCCGCGGCCACGACCAGGATCCACCGGTCCTCCGGCTGGGCCTGGTCCTTGGTCAGCCCACCGGTGGCCAGTGGCTGTTGCGCGGACATGGCGCTCCTCCGATTTCCCCGTACCGTTCCGGACACCACCTCGGCGGCGTCCGGTACAGCAGTCGGAGGCAGGAGGGGTCCAGTTCCGAACACTTGAAGGAATTTTCCCGGTTGGCCGGAATGCTGCGGTGGTGGCCGATCCGGACCGCGCGGCCGGCCCGGTCGCCGGGAACGACGGCGCTCCGTTCCGGACGTCGCCGCGGTCGGGAATTAGCCGCGGTCCGGAAATAGCCACGCCCGGCCCGGGGTTGCAGCCAGGCACCACACGGCGTGACGCCGGCCCGACCCGACCCCCGGCAGGGGTCCGAAAGGACAACCATGAAGATCGGCGTCATCGGCGCGGGCAACATCGGCGGCAACCTCACCCGGCGCCTCACCGCACTCGGCCACGAGGTCTCGGTGGCCAACTCGCGCGGCCCGCAGACCCTCGGCGCACTCGCCGAGGAGACCGGCGCCACCCCGGTCACCGTCGCCGAGGCGGCCCGCGGCGCGCAGGTCGTCGTGGTCACCGTGCCGCTGAAGAACGTGCCCGACCTCCCGTCCGGGCTGTTCGACGGGGCCGCCGAGGGCTTCGCCGTGATCGACACCGGCAACTACTACCCCAAGCGCGACGGCCGGATCGGGGGCATCGAGGACGACGGCCTGACCGAGAGCCGCTGGACGGAGCAGCACCTCGGCCACCCGGTCGTGAAGGCCTTCAACGGCACCTACGCCCAGGACCTCCTGGACCGGCCCCGCCCCGCGGGCGACCCGGAGCGGATGGCCCTGCCGGTCGCCGGGGACGACGAGGCGGCCAAGCGGATCGTCCGCGCCCTGATCGACGAGCTGGGCTTCGACACCGTCGACACCGGCGGTATGGACGAGTCCTGGCGCCAGCAGCCCGAGACCCCTGTCTACGGCCTCCGGGCCGGGGTGGAGGAGGTGGCCAAGGCCCTGGCGGCCGCCTCGCCGGAGCGGCCGGAGTCGTTCCGGGCGTAGCCGTAGGCGGGCCCACCTGGCCCACCTGTCGCGCCGGGCGGGGTGGCGGCGGCCGGGGCGCCGGCGGCCTGGGCGGCGGTGCGTCGGCGCCGCCACCCAGGCGCGGGCGTGCGTGACGCCGTCAGCAGGCCGCCGCCAGCTCGGCGGCCTGCCCCGGCGGGGGAGCCTCGCCGCGCTCGGCGGCGCGGAGCCGGGCTATCAGCTCCTCGCGGGCCCGGGCCACCCGGGAGCGGACGGTGCCGACCGGGCAGCCGGCCACCTCGGCGGCCTCGGCGTAGCTCAGCCCGACCACCTGGGTGAGCACGAACGCCTCCCGGCGCTGCGGCGGCACCCGGTCGAGGAGGTCCCCGAGCGCGACCCCGTCCTCGAACCCTGCCGCGGGCGGCGTGCCCTGTCGCTCGGCGGCCTCCTGCCAGTCCGGCAGGGCGGCGCACCTCGGCCGGGCGGCGGCCGTGCGGTAGCGGTCGATGACGGTCCGCCGGGCGATGGACAGCAGCCACGTCCGGGCCGAGGAGCGGCCGGCGAACCCGGGCAGGCTGCGCAGGGCGCGCAGGAAGGTCTCCTGGGCGAGGTCGTCGGCCGACTGCACGTCGGTGAGGTGGGCGACGAACCGCCACACGTCCCGCTGGGTGGCCCGGACGAAGGCCTCGACGTCGGCCGCCCGGCCCTCCCGCGCGGACAGGGCCAGCGCGGTCAGCTGGTCGTCATCCACGGCGGCCTCCCGTGCGGCGTCCCGTAGGGAGTCCCGTGCAGGCGTCCTCGCCGGCGTCCGGGGCGGGTGGTGTGCCTGTGGTTCCTGCGGCGCCACCCACCCGGCCGGTCCGATGTGCCGGGTGATGCGGGACGATGGTCGGATGAGATGCGCCCAGTTCCGTACCGCTCTTTCCGCCCGCCTCGACGGTGAGGCGGCCGGTGTGCCGGACCGGCGGGTGGACAAGCACGTCGCCCGGTGCGAGGCCTGCCGGGAGTGGCTGGAGCGGGCGGAACGGCTGCGCGGCGCGGTGCCGGGGGCCGGTGCCGGGGGCCCGTCGGCGGACTGGTCGGCGAAGCTCCTCGCGAGGCTCGGCGAGGCCGGCGGCCTCGGCGGGAACGGCGTCGGTGCGGACGGGCCCGGTGCGGGTGACCGTCCCCGGTAGGGAGACGACGGGCGGATCGACGAGGACGGTGGCGCCGGACGAGGCCGGTGCGCCGTCGTGGTCAGGCATGGAAGGTCCTGAGGGGAGGGCTGGGGAGCGGCCGCCGCGGGCGGCACGCTCGGCGTCGGTGGGGCCCCGGCCGGGTACGCCGCGGCGCCCCGGTGGGGCGGCGGCGGCAGGCGCGGGCCCGGGCCCTGGCGGCGTGGCCGGTCGGCCACGGCACGGCGCAGGGCGACCTGCCCACCGCGCAGCGGACGCCGGGAGCGGCGTCGGGTGTCGGACGGTGGGCGCGTCAGCAGGCGGGGGCGGCGCACGGCGGGCCGCGCCGGACCAGGGCGTGCGAGAGCAGCACCAGCCGCGGCGGGCGGACCCGGTGGGCGGCGGGTCCGGGCGGGGCCGGCGGCCGGAAGCCGCTCGGCCGGCACCACAGGGCGAGCAGCGGCGCGAGCAGCGCACCCGCCAGGACGGCGCCCAGCGCGCCGAGCAGCTCGAACAGCCGGGCCAGCGCCGTCTCGCCGCGCCAGAGCAGCAGCGCGCAGGCGAGCGCGGCGAGCACATGGGCGGCGATCATCCCGACGGACATGCCGTGCGCCGCCATGTCGTGGCCGGACGTCCCCGAGCCGCCGGACACCCCGGGCATCCCCGACATGTCCGAGCCACCCGGCATCCCGGGCATGCCGGCCATCCCCGCCATGCTCTGGTCGGCCGTCCCGGCGGACGCCGCCCCGCCGTGTGCGCCCAGGTGGTGCGCCCCGGCCGGCGGCCGGAGGTCCCCGGGGGGCGGGACGTCGGGGTCGATCCCGGCCATCCGGGCCAGGTCGGCCGGCGAGATCCCGGCCGGCGCCCGTTCCGGGTTGCAGAGCAGCAGGCCCGCCCAGTCCGTCGAACCGAGCCGCGCCAGCCCGCTGCCGGACGCGAGGGCCCCGGCCTGTTCGAAGGTCAGGTGCAGCGCGGTCTGCGCCGCCACCATCCAGACGCTGATCGGCCCCAGCCCGCGGCGGCCGCCGGCGAGCAGCCAGGTGAACCCGAGGGTGACCGCGAACGCGCCCGCGAGCACCGGCGCGGAGACCCCGGAGCCGGCCATGGCGACGTGCGCCGTGGCGGCCAGCGCCACGCAGAGCGCAGCGAAGACCACGGCGCGCAGCGAGCGGATCCGGTCGGTCATCACGATGACACTCATCGTCGCACCCGCCTCGCCCGGCCCGTACCGCCCCCTCGGGTATTGGCCGGTTCCGCCCCGTGAGAGCATGCCCGGCCGTGCCCGCCCGGCCCGCCCGGCCCGCCCCTCCCGCCGGACCGGGCCGGCCGCCGCCGCGGTGCCGGCCCGTCAGCCGCCCTGCCCGTCCCCGGCCCGCGCCGCGCCCGCGCCGGACCGGTGCCGCTCTCCGCCCCGTGCGGTAGAGGCGGTTCGTACGGTTGCCGGGGCGGGGCTTGTCCGTTCCGGCGCGGGACCGCCGTCCGCGCCCGCCCGTACCGTTCGGGCACCGCGCGGCGCAGCGCCGGCGGTCGGACGACCGGCCCGGGGCCGGTGAGGACGGAGAGGCGGGCCGGCCGGTGCACTGGCTGATTCACGACTATCGCGAGGACGACCTCGCGGCGGTGGTCCACTTGATCGACACCACGGCCGGGCTCGGCCAGGAGTCGGTGTTCTCCCTCGCGGAGTGCATCGGCGCGCTGACCTCCCGCCAGCCCGCCGTGGTCGCCGTCCACCAGGGCGAGCCGATCGGTGCCGCGCTCGCCACCGTGGCGGGCGAGCGCGCCTGGGTGATGCGGATCGCGATCACCCCCGCCTGGCGCGGCCGCGGTCTGGCCAGCGCGCTGCTGCGCGAGCTGGAGCGCCGGCTGGTGGCCTGCCGGGTGCGCCGCATCGCGTACGTCCTGCCGGAGGAGGAGCTGCTCGGCGAGGGCCTGCACAACGCCGGCTACACCCGGCGCCCCGCGGCCGCCTACTTCGAGAAGGACGAGCCGCCAGCCGGCGCGGCCAGCGGGCTGCTGGACGAGCTGGGCGGCAGGCTGCTGCCCGGCGACCTCTGGGCCAGGGTGGCCGGCATGGAGACGGAGAAGAACCTGATCGAGCGCCGGGTGGTGCTGCCGCTCGCCGAACCGGAGCGGGCGGCCCGGCACGGTGTGCGCCCGCCGCGGGCGATCGCCCTGTTCGGGCCGCCCGGCACCGGCAAGACCACCTTCGCCCGGGCGATCGCCTCGCGGCTCGGCTGGCCGTTCGTCGAGCTGCTGCCGTCCCGGCTGGCCGACGAGGGCAACCTGGCGGCCGCGCTGCGCGACGCCTTCGCCCGGATCGGCCGGCTGGAGCGGGCGCTGGTCTTCATCGACGAGGTGGAGGAGGTCGCCCCGGTCCGCACCGAGGGCGCGCAGGGCGGCATGCACGGCGTCACCAACGAGCTGCTCAAGCTCATCCCCGGCTTCCGCGAGGGTGAGGAGCGGCTGCTGGTCTGTGCCACCAACTCGATCCGCTCGCTGGACCCGGCCTTCCTCCGCCCCGGCCGCTTCGACTACCTGATCCCGATCGGCACCCCCGACGCGGCCGCCCGCGCAGCGATCTGGTCCCGGTATGCGGCGGGCCGGGCGGACGTGGACCTCGACGCGCTGGTCGGCGCGAGCGAGCTGTTCACCCCGGCCGACATCGAGCACGCCGCGCGGGTGGCCGCCCAGGCCGCCTTCGAGCGGGACCTCATCACGCCGGACGGCGTTGCCGACGGCATCGAGGGAGCGAGCACCGCCGACTACCTGGCGGCGATCGCCCAGGCCCGGCCGACTGTCACCCCGCCGATGATCGAGGAGTTCGGCGCGGACATCACCTCCCACGCCCGGGTGTGACGGCCGTTCCCGGAACCAGGCCGCTCCCGAAAGCCGACGGTCCGCGGACCCGGCCGTTCCGAACGCCGGCGGACCCCCGGGTCACTCCCGGACCCCGGCGGCCTACGGACCCGGGCCGCTCCCGGGCCCGGCCACCTCTGAAGCGTGGCGACCCGACCCTCGAAAAGCCGGTAATCATACGGTAATTGTGGTTTGACACCGTCCCCGTCGGTGCTGACTAAATGTGGGCCTCACCAGCACACGGACTTCCGGAGCCTTCCCGGTGGGCACCGACAGGACAGGAGGCCCGGGCATGGGCACAATGACCGCACCCGAAACCCCCGCGGCCGACCTCGCCGACCCCCGTTTCTGGCAGCTCTCCGCCCCCGACCGTGCCGCCGCCTTCGCCGAACTGCGCCGCCTCCCCGGCCCGGTCTACTTCGGCGAGCGGGCGGCCGGCCGGCCCGGCGGCCGGGGCTTCCACGCCCTCGTCCGCCACGCCGACGTCGTCGAGGCCAGCCGCACCCCCGCCGTCTTCCTCAGCGGTCCCGGCGTCACCACCCCCGAACCCGCCCGCTGGGTCCGGCTGCTCTTCGGCGACTCGATGGTCAACCTGGACGACCCCCGCCACGCCCAGCTGCGCCGGATCGTCTCCCGCGCCTTCACCCCGCGCCTGATCGCCAAGGTCGAGGATGACATCCGCGAGGTGGCCGCCCGCCTGGTCGACCGGGTGGAGCGCGACCGGCCCGAGGACTTCGTCGCCTCGGTCGCCGCCGAACTCCCCTTCCGGGTGATCTGCAACATGATGGGCATCCCCGAGGAGCCCCGCCGCGCCATCCTCGACCAGGTCAACCACGCCTCCGAGCACACCGGCGTGGCGCGCCCGCTGCGCAGCCGGATCCGGATGCCCGGGCGCGGGCTGCGCGCGCTCGCCCGGATGCAGGCCATGGTCGCCGACCTCGGCCGCGAACGCCGCCGCCGCCCCACGGACGACCTCATCTCCGCCCTGGTCACCGCCGATGTCGACGGCCGCCGGCTGACCGGGCGCGAGCTCGGCGCCTTCTTCTCCCTGCTGCTGGTGGCCGGCGTCGAGACCACCCGCAACGCGCTCGCCCACGGCCTGCACCTGCTCACCGCCCACCCCCGGCAGCGCGCCCTGCTGCTCGGCGACCCCGACCGCCACCTCGGCGGCGCGGTGGACGAGATCGTCCGCCACGCCACCCCGATCATCCAGTTCCGCCGCACCCTGGCCGTCGACCACCGCCTCGGCGGCCCCGACGGGACCCTGCTGCGCGCGGGGGAGAAGGCGGTGCTCTTCTTCGGCTCCGCCAACCGCGACGAGGCCGTGTTCACCGACCCGGACGCCTTCGACATCACCCGCACCCCCAACCCCCACCTCGGCTTCGGCGGCGGCGGCCCGCACTACTGCCTGGGCGCGTACCTGGCCCGGCAGGAGATGAAGGTGCTCTTCCGCGAACTGTTCACCCGCCTGCCCGAGGCCCGTTCGGTCGGCGAGCCGGAGCTGATCCCGTCCAACTTCGACAACCGGGTGCGCGCACTGCGGTTCGCGTTCTAGCGGCGCGCCCCACGGCTACCCGGCCGGCTCCCAGACCGCGTTGTCGTGTGCGAACAGCACCCGGCTCGGTGCGAACCGGGCGAGCCGGTCGACCCAGGCCCGGTAGCCGGGCAGCGGCGGAGCGACGCCCTCGGCGGCCGCCTGCCGGGCCAGCACCGCCGAGCCGTACTCGGAGGCGAAGTCGTACGCCTGGCCGGCCAGCACCACCGGGCCGCCGTCCGGCCGCTCCACCACCAGCGACTGGTGACCGGCGGTGTGCCCGGGGGTCGGCACCACCCGTACGCCCGGCCAGACCTCCGCCTCGCCGTCCAGCTCGCGGTAGGCCGCGCCCGGGAAGTCCACCAGCGCGTCGAAGGTGTAGTCGCCGCGCCGGGCCGTCGCCAGCTCCACCGCCTGCACCAGCACCGGCGTACCGGCCAGCAGCGGGTTGCCGCCGCAGTGGTCGAAGTGGAGGTGGCAGTTGACGACGAGGTCGATGTCGGCGGGCGCGACCCCGGCCGCCGCGAGCGCCGCCGGCAGCGGCCGCCGGACCGGCCGGTAGTGGGCCTCGGTCTCCGGGTCGGCGGTCTGCGGATCGCCGCCGCCCACCCCGGTGTCGAAGAGCAGCAGCCCCTCCGGCCGCCGCACCAGGTAGGCGAACACCGGCTCGACGCGCGGCTCGGGGCCGCCCGCGGTGGGCCCGCCCGCGTTCGGGCCGCCCGTCTCGGACGCGGGACGGACGAAGTAGCCGAGGTCGAGACGGCGGATCGTGCTCGGCATGGCGTGGCCCCCTGGAAACGGTCCGGGAGCTGCGGTCGGCCCCCGCCGTTCGCACCCTACCCGCCGGTCGGGATGCCCCGGTCGGCTTTCACCTGCTTCATCGTCAGATGCGAGTTCACCTGGGCGATCCCGGGCAGCCCCGAGAGCACGTCGGTGATGAACCGCTCGTACGCCGTGATGTCCGCCACCGCGATCCGCAGCAGGTAGTCCGGCTCGCCGAACAGCCGGTGCGCCTCCACCACCTCCGGCAGCTCCGCCACCCGGCGCTCGAACTCCGCCACCGTGGCCCGGTCCTCGTGCCGCATGGTGATCGTCACGAAGGGCTGGAAGCCACGCCCCACCGCCGCGCCGTCCAGCAGCGCCCGGTAGCCGCGGATCACGCCGTCCTGCTCCAGCTGCCGCACCCGGCGCAGGCACGGGGAGGGGGTGAGGTCCACCCGGGCGGCCAGCTCGGCGTTGGTGAGCCGGCCGTCCTGCTGGAGCTCGTGGAGGATTCTGCGGTCGATGCGGTCCATGGCGCAATATTCTGCCAAAGAGTGGCCCTGACCAGCGCGAAGTGGCCATCGCGTGCCGCCCCACTCCGGCTACCTTCGGTAACCGGAACGCCCGCGACGAACACGACAGGTCAGCACCATGGACACCCACGCCCTCCTCCTCTTCCTGGGGGTCGACCTGCTGCTGGTCTGCACCCCCGGCCCCGACTGGCTCTACATCGCCGCACGCGGCCTCGGCCAGGGCCGCCGCGCCGCGTTCACCGCCGTCACCGGCGTCTGCGCCGGCTACGCCGTGCACACCCTGCTCTCCAGCGCCGGCCTCGCCGCCGCCCTGCGCGCCGTCCCCGCCGTCCTGCCCGTCCTGCGCCTCACCGGGGCCGCGTACCTGGTGGTCCTCGCCGCCACCATGCTGCTCGCGCTGCGCCGGGGCGGCTCGGCCGTCCTCGCCGAGTCCCGCCCGCAGCCCACCGTCACCGTGCTGCGCCAGAGCATGCTCACCGCCCTGCTCAACCCCAAGGGGCTGCTGCTCTACCTCTCCCTGGTGCCGCAGTTCGTCGACCCCGCCGCCGCCCTGCCGGTCGGCGGCCAGGTGCTCGCCCTCGGCTCGCTCAACGTGCTGGCCTGCGCCGTCGTGTACGGCCTGGTCGCCCATGCCAGCGGACGCCTCGGCGGCCGGTTCGGCTCCACCCCGCAGGCCGCCCGCCGGATGACCGTCGTCTCCGCGGTGCTGCTGATGCTGGTGGCGGGCGTCACTGCGAGCGCCTGAGAACGGGAGCAGAATGCGGGCATGACAGAGCGTCCGATGCCCCCGGTCGACCAGCCCGCCCCCCACGACGCGCCGACCGCGCACGCGTGGGACGCCCTCGGCGGGCCGGCCGGGCTGCTGGAGCGGGTCTCCTTCCACGGCCCCGACCGAGTCCTGCCCGCCCGGCTCCCCGTCCGCCGGCTGGCCCGGGCCACCGTCGCCGCCTGTTCGCTGGCCGCCGCGGAGCTGTCCGCCCTGCGGGCCGGCGGCGCCGTCCCGGAGGTGAGGATCGACCAGGGAGCCGTCGCCACCGCCTTCGTCAGCGAGCGCCATCTCCAGATCGACGGCCGCACCCCGGTCAGCTTCGCGCCGCTCTCCGGCTTCTGGCAGGCCGCCGACGGCTGGGTCCGCACCCACGCCAACTACCCGCACCACCGCGACCGGCTGCTCGGCGTCCTCGGACTGCCCGCCGGCACCGGGCCCGAGCAGCTCGCCGGGACGCTGCGGGAGCACCCGGCCGCCTGGATCCAGGACCGTGCCTACGCGGCGGGGGCGCTCGCCGTCGCCATCGCGCCGCCTGGTGACACCACGCACCCTCTGGTCGAGATCCGGGTGGCCGACGCCGCCGCCGCCCGCCCGCTGGCCGCCGCGCCGCTGCCCGCCGCCGGCGTCCGCGTCCTCGACCTCACCCGGGTGATCGCCGGCCCCGTCGCCACCCGCACCCTCGCCCTGCTCGGCGCCGACGTCCTGCGCGTCGACTCGCCCCGGCTGCCCGAGGCCGAGGACGCCCACGCCGACACCGGCTTCGGCAAGCGCTCCACCCGCCTCGACCTCGCCGACCCGGCCGACCGCGCCGCGTTCGAAGAGCTGCTCGCCACCGCCGACGCCGTCGTCACCGGCTACCGCCCCGGCGCCCTGGACGCCTACGGCCTCGCCCCCGACGCCCTGCTCGAACGCCGGCCCGGCCTGATCGTCGCCCAGCTCAACGCCTGGGGCTGGACCGGCCCCTGGGCCGGGCGCCGGGGCTTCGACAGCCTGGTCCAGGCCGGCGTCGGCATCGCGGCCGTGGAGGCGGGTGACGGTGCCGGGGACGGTGCCGGGGCTCTCGGTCCCGCCGGGCGCCCCGGCGTGCTGCCCGCGCAGGCCCTCGACCACGGCACCGGCTACCTGATCGCGGCCGGCGTCCTGCGTGCCCTCACCGACCAGCGCACCGGGCGGCCCGGCGGCCGCCACCTGCGCTACTCCCTGGCCGGCACCGCCTCCTGGCTCCAGCACGGCATCACGCCCGCCCCGCCGCTGAACGACCTGCCCTACGAGCCCGGGCGCTGGCTCGCGGAGACCGGCTCGCCGTACGGCCGGCTGCGCCACGCCCTCCCCCCGGTCTCCTACACCGGCGCACCCACCGACTGGACCCGCCCGCCCGGGCGCTGGGGGACGGACGCGCCGGCCTGGCGCTGACGAATCCGGTGCGGCGCCGACGGGCGGGCCCGGCGCGGACGAGGCGGTGCGGTGCTGATGCCGTCCCAGGTGTCCGGGTGTCGGAGGCATCTGGCAGCATCCCTCACATGCCTGCACACGCCACCGACTTCACCTGGTTCGAGGACCGCTACCCCGACCTCGCCGAGGCCTACTGCCTGACGCACGTCCAGGGGATCTCCGCCGACGATCTGCTGCGGCGGTTCGACGCCGTCCCGGGCCGTCGGGTCACCGGCCTGGCGGCGGTCGTGGAGGCCTGGGAGGAGTTCGACGACGGCGAGGACGAGCACGCCCCGGAGGGCGACGAGGAGCTGATGCTCGTCGCCGTCACCGAAATCGACGGCTGGGCCGTCGCGGTCGAGGCCAACGGCTACCTGGGCTCCCTGTGGGACGTGCTGCCCAGGCTCGCCGAGGGCACCCGCCTGGTCTCGCACTTCCGCAACTGCAACGCGGTGGACAGCTTCCACTGGCAGGAGGGGGCGCTGAACCGGCTGCATTTCGAGCCGCTCTTCCCCACCCAGCGCGACGGCGAGGACGCCGAGGCCCCGGGGGTGGCGGAGCTGCTCGCGCACTGCGGCTTCGACCTCACCGACGCCGACCACGCCGGGCCCAGGCTGCACACCGAGGCGGCGTTCGCGCTCGCCGAGCGGCTGACGGACGTCCGCCTCACTCCGGAGCGCCTGGACGCGGCGGGCTTCCTGCTCGGCTACGCCCCGCAGCCGTAAGCGGCCGTAGCGGCCGTTTGCGGGCGCACGCAGACGTGGGTGGCCGGGGTCCCCGGCTCCGGGGTCAGACGCCGGAGGGAATCTGCTTGGCCCGGGAGCGGACCTGGAAGGCCGTCACGACCTCGATCAGGCCCAGGATCACCAGCCAGCACCCGGCCAGGACGGTCAGGGCGGTGATCGACCCGACCGGCCAGACCATCAGCAGCACGCCCGCCAGCGTGTTGGCCACGCCGGCGAAGGCCTGCCAGCCGCGGGCGGGCATGGCGTCGTCCGAGATCGCGGCGGCGAGCTGGGTGATGCCCCGGAACAGCCAGCCGATGCCGATCCAGATCGCCAGCAGCAGCAACGACTGCGCCGCGCTGCGGAAGCAGAGCAGGCCGAGCAGCACGCAGATGGCGCCGCTGATGAACGCCAGCACCCGCATGGCGGTACTGGCGTGCGTGCCGAAGGCGGCGACCAGCTGCACGATCCCGATGATCAGCAGGTAGAGGCCGAACAGCACGCCCACCACCAGGAGGGTCTGCTTGGGCCAGACGAAGACGACGATCCCGAGCGCGAGCGAGGCGAGCCCGGCGATCAGCAGCACCTGCCAGGCGGCCTTGGCGAGCAGCGCGAGCGGGCCCTGGACCGGGGAACCGTTGGGGGTGATGATCGGGGAGACCACGGTGGCGTACTCCTGACGGCGGGTGACGGGCGGGGGCCCACAGGCCCGCACGGGCCTCTGCGTGGCCGGGCGGGCCCGTGACGGGTGGGCGCTCCTCATGATCGTCACGGGAGGGGCCGGCCGCCCGTCGGGTACGCCCGTTCGGGGGATGGCACGGGTCGGGCACGGGGCGGGACCCGGGCATGGGGCCGCGGATCCGCGGCCCGGGACGCGAACTGATCTCCCCTCAGCCACCCCGGGGACACCTTCCGCTCACACGCGGTAGATATCATCCGGCGATATGACTTCTGCAGGGTGGGGGACCCCTCCGGTCGAGCCGGTCAGCCAGCACTACATCGTCTGTGGCGGCAACGCGCTCGCCCACCGCCTGATCGTCGAACTCGTCGAACACTACGAGGTCCCGGTGGTGGTGCTGGTCCCGGACCGCACACGCGAGCACGCGCCGCAGATCGAGCAGTTGCCCGGTGTCGCCGCCGTGGTCGAGTACAGCAGCCTCACCGAGGAGGTGCTGCGCGCCGTCCGGGTCGAGACCGCCCGCGGGATCGCCCTGGTCGACGGCAGCGACCAGGAGAACATCCACACCGCGTTGAGCGCCCAGGAGCACAACCCCGACATCCGCATCGTGCTGCGGATGTTCAACCAGCGGCTCGGCGAGAACATCGAACGGCTGCTGAAGAACGGCGCCGCGCTCTCCGGCTCCGCCACCGCCGCGCCCGCGTTCGCGGCAGCCGCCCTCTCCCGCCCCAACTCCGTCCAGGTCGGCGACCGCTTCCTGCACATCGCCTACGACGACGACATCGACTCCGGCCGGATCTGCATCGTCGCCGACCAGATCGACCGGCAGGACCTCACCCGGATCCGGCTGCTGCCCGAGCAGGAGGGCGACTCGGCCCCCTTCGTCCGGCTGGCCTCCGAGTTCGGCGACGACGGACCGGTCCGGCGGGGTGGAGCCGGGGGCGGGGGCGGCGGAGCCGGCGGCGGGGGAGAGGACAGGGGAGAAGGCGGAGGAGAGGACAGGGGAGAGAGCGGGGGAGTTCCTGCGCAACGGGAGCCGGAGCCCGAGGAGACCGGCGGCGTGGCCGCGCTGCAGGCCCTGCCCAGCGAACCGCCGGTCCGGATCGCCTGGGCGCGCCGGCTGCGCTGGCGGCTGCTCGACACCCTGCGCTACTTCACCAGCGCCCGGCTCCGGCTGGTGCTGATCACCGCGCTCGCCGCGGTGCTGATGGCCTTCGGCCTGCTCTGGTACCTCAACCGGGACTTCGGCTGGTCGCTCTACGTCTCGCTGCTCGACCTGGCCGGCGCGGCCCAGCCCGACCAGCCCGCCGACGCGGCCTCGGGCGCCGGCACCGGCGGCCTCTGGCAGCGGGTCGCCCAGGTGGTGATCACCTTCTGCGGCATCACCTTCGCGCCGGTCGCGACCGCCATCATGGTCGAGGTGCTCGGTTCCGGCCGGCGCGGCCAGCACCGCAACCCCGGCGCCGGCACCCGGGACCACGTCATCGTGGCCGGCCTGGGCAACGTCGGCACCCGCGTCGTCGCCCAACTGCACGGACTGGGCGTGCCGGTGGTGGGGCTGGAACGCGATCCGCAGGCGCGCGGCATCTCGGCGGTCCGCGCGCTCGGCGTGCCGGTGGTCGTCGACGACGGCCCGCTCGCGGAACAGCTGCGCCGGGCCCGGCTCAAGCACAGCCGGGCGGTCGTCGCGGTCAGCGGGGACGACGCCACCAACCTGGAGGCGGCACTGGAGGCGCGTGCGGGGCGGCCGGACGTCCGGGTGGTCGTCCGGCTGTTCGACGACAACTTCGCGAGGCACGTCTACGCCACGCTGGACAACGCGGCCTCCCGCTCGACCTCCTACCTGGCCGCGCCCGCCTTCGCCGCCGCCCTGATGGGGCGGGAGGTGCTGGGCACCCTGTCGGTCTTCCGGCACGTGCTGCTCATCGCCGAACTGCGGGTCGAGGACGGCAGCGGCCTGATCGGCATGAACCGGCACGACCTGGAGGACCCGGGCGGCGTCCGTGTGGTCGCCGTCCGCCTGGCCCGCAGCCCGCACACCTACCAGTGGAACTACCCCGACCGCACCCGCGCCCTCGTCCCCGGCGACCGGATCGTGGTGGCCGCGACCCGCAGCGGCCTGGCCCGGCTCAACACGGCGCTGGTGAGCGAGGAGTGACGGGCCCGGCGTCGACGGGTCACGGCCGGCAAGTCCCGGTGGACGGGCGGCGGCTGACGGACTTCAGCATCCGTCAGCCGCCACGGGTGACGCGTCACCCGCCGGTCCCCGGCCGCCGACGGCCGGCCGCCGTCGCCGAACCGCTGCCGGTCGCCGCCGTTCCGGTCAGCGGTGGGTGAAGGAGGCGGGCCGCTTCTCGGCGAAGGCGGCCATGCCCTCCTTCTGGTCGGCCGTGGCGAACGCGGCGTGGAACAGGCGCCGCTCGAAGCGGACGCCCTCGGCGAGGGTGGTCTCGAAGGCGCGGTTGACGCTCTCCTTCAGCATCATGGCGGCCGGTGCCGACATCTCGGCGACCTTCTCGGCGACGGCCAGCGCCTCGGCCAGGAGCTGGTCGGCCGGGACGATCCGGGAGACCAGGCCGGCCCGCTCGGCCTCCTCGGCACCCATCATCCGGCCGGTCAGACAGAGCTCCATCGCCTTCGCCTTGCCGACCGCACGGGTCAGCCGCTGCGAGCCGCCGATGCCCGGGATGACACCGAGCTTGATCTCCGGCTGCCCGAACTTCGCGGTGTCCGCGGCGAGCAGGATGTCGCAGAGCATCGCCAGCTCACAGCCGCCGCCCAGCGCGAAGCCCGCCACCGCCGCCACCACCGGCTTGCGCAGCTCGCCGAGCCGGTCCCACGGGCCCAGCCAGTCGTCCAGGTAGACGTCGGGGAACCGGTTGCCCTGCATCTCCTTGATGTCGGCGCCGGCCGCGAAGGCCTTCTCCGAGCCGGTGATCACCAGGGCGCCGATCTCCGGGTCCCGGTCGAAGGCGGTGGCGGCCGCGACGACCTCGTTCATCAGCCGGGTGTTCAGCGCGTTCAGCGCCTCCGGCCGGTTGAGCGTGATCAGCCCGACCCGGCCCTTGCGCTCGACCAGGATCGTCTCGTAGGTCTCGGTGGTCTCGGTCATCGCCGTTGACTCCCATGTCCGCTGCTCGGCACCGCTCAGGGGGCGCCCTGACCGCCCAACGATCTCCGAAGCACCCCTGCTCGCGCCAGTCTTGCCATGCGAGACGGTCGTCACGGATCGCGCCGCCCGCCACCGTCGGCCACGGGCGGACCCGCACGCCCCGTACGGCTCGGTGGCCCGCACGCCGTGGCGCTCGGCGGCCCGCCGGGCGGTGACAGCCCCGACGACGCCGCGGCGGGCGAGCGCGTTGGGTCGCCGCGGCGCGGGCGGCGACGGTGACCGACCGCCCCCGGGGCCCGGCCCCGCCCGATCAGGCCAGGCCCAGCTCGTCGCCCTCGCGCGGTGCGAAGTGGCGGGCGACCTCCGCCTCCGACACCCCGGCGAGGTCGGCGGGCGACCAGCGCGGGTTGCGGTCCTTGTCCACCACCTGCGCGCGGATGCCCTCGACCAGGTCGTGCCCGGCCAGGGCCGCACAGGAGATCCGGTACTCCTGGTCCAGCACCGCCTCCAGCGTGGGCAGCGTGCGGGCCCGCCGCAGCGCTGCCAGGGTGACCTTGACGGCCGTCGGCGAGTTCCCGAGCACCTGCTCGGCTGCCTCCTTGGCCTCCGGGAGCCCCGTGTCCAGCAGTCGCGCGACGATCTCCTCGACGGTGTCGGCGGCGTAGCAGGCATCGATCCACTCCCGCTGCGCCGCGAGCGCGGCCGGCGGCGCCGCCTCGGCATGAGCAGTGACGACGGCGGCGACATCGGCGGCGACGGACGCGGCCGGGTCCGCTGCGGCGGTCAGCTCCGCGAGCAGCGCGGGGACGGCCGCCGAGGGCACGAAGTGGTCCGCGAAGCCGCAGAGCAGTGCGTCCCCGGGCCCCATCGAGGCGGAGGTGAGCCCGAGGTGCGTGCCCAACTCGCCGGGGGCGCGGGCCAGGAGAAGGCTGCCGCCGACATCCGGCACCAGGCCGATCCGGGTCTCCGGCATCGCCACGGTGGAGCGCTCCGTGACGATCCGCACCGCGCCGTGGGCGGAGAGACCGACGCCGCCGCCCATCGTGATGCCGTCCATCACGGCCAGGTACGGCTTCGGGTACCGGGCGATCAGGGCGTTCAGCCGGTACTCGTCCCGGAAGAACGCCCGCGACCCGGCCCCGCCCGCCTTGGCGTCCTCGTGGATCGCCCGGATGTCCGCCCCCGCGCAGAGCCCGCGCCCGCCGGCCCCGGTCAGCACCACGACGCGCACGGCGTCGTCCGCCGCCCAGCCCTCCAGCGCCGCGTGGACGGCCGTGATCATGCCGTGCGTCAGCGAGTTGAGCGCCCGCGGCCGGTCGAGCACGATCCGCCCGACGCCGCCGTCCCGGTGGACCTGCACCTCTGCACTCATCGGGCCCGCTCCCGTTCCTCGTCGCCGCGTGTTCGAAGATCCTCGCCGCCCACGGTACAAGGTCCTGTCCGGACAGGGCCGGGGTGGCGGGCGTGCGAAGGGCGGCACCGGGAGTCCGGCGCCGCCCTTCACCCACCGGCCGTTACGGCACGACCCGGCCGGTCACCTCGCCGAAGCCGACCACCGTGCCGTCGCGGCCGGGGGCGGTGGCGGTGATGGTGACCTCGTCGCCGTCCTCCAGGAAGGTGCGCGTGGTGCCGTCGGGGAGCTTGAGCGGCTCCTCGCCGTTCCAGGTGAGCTCGATCAGCGCGCCCCGGGTCTCGGGCCCGGGGCCGCTGACGGTGCCCGAGGCGAAGAGGTCGCCGGTGCGCAGCGAGGCGCCGTTCGCCGTCATGTGGGTGAGCTGCTGCGCCGCCGTCCAGTACATCGAGGCGAACGGCGGGCGCGAGACCGGGTGCCCGTTCAGGCGGATCTCCAGCCCGAGGTCCAGGCCCCAGGGTTCGCCGCCGCGGTCGTCCAGGTAGGGGAGCGGCTCGACGTCCCGGGCCGGCGGGGTGACGCGCGCGTGCTCCAGGGCGTCCAGCGGCACGATCCACGGCGAGACCGAGGTGGCGAAGGACTTGCCGAGGAACGGGCCGAGGGGCACGTACTCCCAGGCCTGGATGTCCCGCGCCGACCAGTCGTTGACCAGGCAGACGCCGAACACGTGCTCGCGGAAGTCGTCCAGGGTGACGGGCGTGCCGAGCGTGGACGGGGCGCCGACCACGAAGCCGACCTCCGCCTCGATGTCCAGCCGGCGGGTCGGGCCGAAGGACGGCACCGCGTCGGCGGGCGCCTTGCGCTGCCCGTGCGGGCGGACCACCGGGGTGCCGGAGACCACGACCGTGCCGGCCCGGCCGTGGTAACCGATCGGCAGATGCTTCCAGTTGGGGGTGAGCGGGTCCGAGCCAGGGCGGAAGATCCGGCCCAGGTTGGTGGCGTGGTGCTCGGAGGCGTAGAAGTCGACGTAGTCGGCGACCTCGAACGGCAGGTGCAGCTCGACCTCGGCCACCGGGACCAGCAGCGGCGAGAGAGCCTCCCGGAACGACTCGTCGGTGAGCCAGTGCGTCAGCGACGCGCGGACCTCCGACCAGACCGAACGGCCCGCACCCAGCAGCGGGTTGAGGGTGTCGGCGTCCAGCAGGGCGGACGGCGCCCCGGCGGCGAGGGCGGCGGCGCCGGCGTCGAGGACGAACTCCCCGATGCGCACGCCGATCCGCCGGCGGCCGGGCCGGTCGGCCGCCGTGAAGACGCCGTACGGCAGGTTGTGCACGCCGAACGGCGAGTCCTGGGCGCTGGCGAGCCAGCTGCGGGGCGTGGTCAACGGTCCTCCTGGGGCGTGGGGCTGGGGCGGGCCCCGGGCGACAGCAGGCCGAGGGCGGCCAGGTCGTCCAGGGGCTCGGCGATGCTGCAGGTGCCGAACGCGGTGAACGAGTTCCGGATCACCGTAACCTGACGGTCGGTCAGTTCGCGGACCGCCTTGGCCAGCACCTCGCCCGAGCGCTCCGCCAGCACCTCGGCCGCGGCCCGCCGGTCGGTCTCCAGCGCGGCCAGCAGGACGTTCAGGAAACCGTGGTGCTCGAAGCCGGTGACCGGGTCGGTGTGCCGGACGGCGTTGTGCAGCCCTGCCGTGCACTTGTACGGCAGGCCGCGCTGCGCGCAGCCGGTGAGGAAGCCGGCCAGCTCGTCCTCGTCCGGGAAGGCGCCGGCCACGACCCCGCCGGTGCGGAACTTCGCCCGGTACGGGCTGTCGACCAGCACGTCCAGCACCTCGCCCAGGGCGTCACCGCGCAGCAGTTCGCGCGGCAGCTCGACGGCGGCCGGCACGTCCGGTGGCAGCAGCAGGTCGAGGGCGGCCACCGCCTCGTGGGCGTCCCGGGTGGCCAGCTCGACGCCGGCCAGTTCGAACGGCGCGGCGGCGGCGAGCGCCGGGCCGAGCTCGGCACTGCCCCCCGGCAGTACGAGCCCGACCCGGAGAGCGTCGCCCGCGCCGGCCGGGGCCGCCGCGGCCAGCTCGCCCAGCCGGCCCGCGCCGCAGAGCAGCGGGCCGACCGCCTCGGCGTACCACGCGGAGCGGTGCGCGCGGTGCGCCGGCACCGCCTCGGCGAGCGGCAGGTTCCCCGGCGGGAACACCGCCGCGTCGTCGAAGAGGCCCTGGAAGAGCGGGGGGACGGCGCCGTCGGAGCCGGTGGGGGCGCCGCTCATCGCTGCGGCCCCCGGCCCGACCACGTCCAGGCGTAGTTGGAGTCCTCGCTCGCCCGGCCGCCCTCGCCGAGCTCCAGCGGGCGGAAGGTGTCCACCATGACGGCGAGCTCGTCGAAGAACTCCACGCCGATGCTGCGCTCGTACGCACCCGGCTGCGGGCCGTGGGTGTGGCCGCCGGGGTGCAGCGAGATCGAACCCTGGCCGATCCCCGAGCCCTTGCGGGCCGCGTAGTCGCCGCCGCAGTAGAACATGACCTCGTCGCTGTCCACGTTGGAGTGGTAGTACGGGACGGGGATCGACAGCGGGTGGTAATCCACCTTGCGGGGCACGAAGTTGCAGATCACGAAGCCGTTGCCCTCGAACACCTGGTGCGCGGGCGGCGGTTGGTGGATCCGGCCGGTGATCGGCTCGTAGTCCCGGATGTTGAGCACGTACGGGTAGAGGCAGCCGTCCCAGCCGACCACGTCGAACGGGTGGTGCGGCACGGTGTACCGGGTGCCCGAAATGCCGTTCGCCCCCCGGTGCTTGACCAGCACGTCCACGTCCGTGCCCTCGACCAGCAGCGGGCCGGACGGGCCGCGGAGGTCCCGCTCGCAGTACGGGGCGTGCTCCAGCAGCTGGCCGTACTTGGAGAGGAAACGCTTCACCGGGGTGATGTGGCTGTTCGCCTCGATGCAGTACGCGCGCAGCGGCTCGTCGCCGGACGGCACCCAGCGGTGGGTGGTCGCCCGTGGGATGACCACGTAGTCGCCCTGGCCGACCTCCAGCGTGCCGAACACCGTCTCGACCGTGCCCGTGCCGGACTCCACGTACACGCACTCGTCGCCGAGCCCGTTGCGGTACAGCTCGCTCGGGGCCCCGGCGGCGACGTACGAGATCCGCACGTCGGCGTTGCCGAGAACGAGGCGGCGGCTGCCGACGACGTCCGCGGACTTCCACTCCTGGCCCGCGAACAGCTCGTGCAGCTTGAGGTGGCGGGGGAGCAGGGGATGGTTGGCCACCGTGGACTGGTCCGGCAGCTCCCACGGCACCGCGTCCACGACGGCCGAGGGGATGCCCCGGTGATAGAGCAGCGAGGAGTCCGAGGAGAACCCCTCCTCGCCCATCAACTCCTCGTAGTACAGCCCGCCCTCGGGTGTGCGGTGCTGGGTGTGCCGCTTGGGCGGGATGCTGCCCAGCTGCCGGTAGTACGCCATCGTCCTGCTCCTCCTGGCCCGTCCGTCGGTTCCTTGCCGGTCACCGCGTGACCGGCTCTGATCAGGGGTGGTGATCAGAGGTTGCCGCGACGGTCCTGCTCGCGCTCCAGGGATTCGAAGAGCGCCTTGAAGTTGCCCTTCCCGAAGCCGAGCGAGCCATGCCGCTCGATGAACTCGAAGAACACGGTCGGCCGGTCGCCCTGCGGCTTGGTGAAGATCTGCAGCAGGTAGCCGTCCTCGTCGCGGTCGACCAGGATGCCGCGCTTCTTCAGCTCCTCGACCTCGACGCGCACCTTGCCGATCCGGGCGCGCAGCTCCGGGTCGTCGTAGTACGAGTCGGGGGTGGAGAGGAACTCCACGCCGTTGGCACGCAGCTGGTCGACGGTGGAGAGGATGTCGTTGGTGGCGAGCGCCAGGTGCTGGCAGCCCGGGCCGCCGTAGAACTCCAGGTACTCGTCGATCTGCGACTTCTTCTTGGCGATGGCCGGCTCGTTGAGCGGGAACTTCACCCGGTGGTTGCCGCTGGCCACCACCTTGGACATCAGGGCCGAGTACTCGGTGGCGATGTCGTCGCCGACGAACTCCGCCATGTTCACGAAGCCCATCACCCGGTTGTAGAACGAGACCCACTCGTCCATCTTGCCGAGCTCGACGTTGCCGACCGCGTGGTCCAGCGCCTGGAACAGCCGCTTCGGGTGCCCGGCCGGGCGGGTCACCCTGGTCTGGGCGGCCACGAAGCCCGGCAGGTAGGGGCCGTGGTAGCGGGAGCGGTCGATCAGGGTGTGCCGGGTCTCGCCGTAGGTGGCGATCGCGGCGCGGCGCACGGTGCCGTGCTCGTCGGAGACGTCGTTCGGCTCCTCCAGCACTCTGGCGCCCTGGGCGCGGGCGTGCGCGATGCACTTGTCGACGTCCGGCACCTCCAGCGCCAGGTCGACGACGCCGTCGCCGTGCCGGCGGTGGTGGTCCAGCAGGGGGCTGTCCGGGGCGACACCGCCCTTGATGACGAAGCGGCAGGAGCCCGAGCGGAGGACGAAGGCCTTGCGGTCGCGCCGGCCGGTCTCCGGACCGGAGTAGGCGACCAGCTCCATGCCGAACACGGCCTGGTAGAACTGCGCCGTCTGGGTGGCGTTGCCCACCACGAACACGATGGCGTCCTGCGCGATGACAGGGAACGGGTCCGTGGCGGGGTCGTGCTCGACGAGTCCGACGAGGCGGCGCAGCTGCTCGGCGTCGAGACCGGCCTCGCGTTCCTCGGGGGTGAGCTCAAGGGCGTGGGACTGCGGGGTCATCGGTCGTTCCTCCACATTGAGGCCTCGGCATTGAGGCATCCGCTTGAGGCGGCCGCGCCGCATAGGGTGGGCGGTGCGGCTGAGCGGAGAGCTTGCTCCTTGCGGGATGGTTGGGCAACAGGTCGGGATTTCACTGTTCAATGTGTACAAGCTGATCAGGAAATCCTGGGTTCGGCTGGGCAAAATGTGCTGCTGATCGGGGTGGCGGCGCAATCTGCCGACACCGGCTGGTCGGCCGGTCGGCCGGGACGACGGTGCCGGCCCGGCGTGCAAGGTCTGCCTGGTCAGGCCGGTGAGCCGGGTGGCAGGTGGCGCAGGAACCAGTCGCGGGCCAGCTCGGCGACCCGGTCCAGCGTGCCCGGTTCCTCGAACAGATGGCCCGCGTGCGGCACCACCGCCAGTTCACTCTCGCAGCGAAGCCGGGACCGCGCCTGCCGGTTCAGATCGATCACCGTGCCGTCCCGGGCGCCCACCACCAGCAGCGTCGGCGCGGTGACCGCGGCCAGCCGCCCGGGACCGGCGAGGTCAGGCCGCCCGCCCCGGGAGACCACGGCGCGCACGTCGTCGCCCAGCCGGGCCGCCGTCCAGAGCGCGGCGGCGGCGCCGGTGCTGGCGCCGAAGAGGCCGAGCGGGAGCTCCTGCGTCTCCTCCTGGTCCGCGAGGCGTCCGGCGACGGCGGTCAGCCGGGCGCCGAGCAGGTCGACGTCGAAGACCTTCCGCCGGTCCGGCTCCTCGGCCTCGGTGAGCAGGTCGAACAGCAGCGTCGCCAGGCCCGCCCGGTTGAGGTACGCGGCGACGTAACGGTTGCGCGGGCTGTGCCGGCTGCTGCCGCTGCCGTGCGCGAACACCACCACGCCCGCCGCCCGCGCCGGGACGGTCAGCCGCCCCGCCAGCAGGACGCCGGCGGCCGGTACGGTCAGCTCACGGTCCACCTCGACGGGCGCCGGCGGGTGGCCGCCACGCGCCTCGGCGAGCAGGCGCAGCACCTCGTCGTCCCCGGTCTGCGAGAAGTCGGCGTAGAACTCGCCGATCGCGAAGAACGGCGACGGCGTTCCGACGCAGACCAGCTCGTCGGCCACGTCCGAGAGCCGGTCGGTCCAGTCCCCGGGTGCCACCGGGACGGCCAGGACCACCCGGTCCGCGCCCCGGGCCCGGACGATCCGGCAGGCCGCCCGGGCGGTGGAGCCGGTCGCGACACCGTCGTCGACCACGACCACGGTGCGACCGCGCAGGTCGGCGGGCGGGCGGTCGCCCCGGTAGCGGCGGGCACGGCGCTCCAACTCGGCGCGCTCCGCCTGCTCCACCCGGGCGAGCTGCTCGGAACTGACCCCGGCGATGCGCATCACCTGGTCGTTCAGCACCCGGACGCCGTCCTCGCCGATCGCGCCCATGCCCAGCTCCGGCTGGTAGGGCACGCCCAGCTTGCGGATCACGCAGATGTCGAGCGGGGCGCCGAGCGCTGCCGCCACCTCGGCGGCCACCGGCACACCGCCGCGCGGGAGGGCGACGACGACGGTGCCGGGGCCGCGCAGGTGGCCCAGGCGGGCGGCCAGCTTGCGGCCCGCGTCGGTGCGGTCGGTGAAGTGGGTACCGGTGACGTGCATGGCGCGGCCTCCGACTTCCACCGTACGTCGGCGGGGCGGAGGTGGGGCGGGGGCGCAGGTGGGGCCGGCTGCGGTTGGGCGGGGGCCGGGCCGGGCGGGGCCGCGGTGGAGCGCGGGTGGCCTTCGGCGCGGGCATGTCCCGTGCTCCGCCCGGGACGCGGATGGGCCCGGTCGCCCGTGCGCCCGGGACACCGGGCGCCGGAATGTGGGGTCGGACCGGCCGCCCGGTGGGTGTCTCGCCCGGCCGGGCGGCCGCGTCCGAACCGGCTGCGCCCGCCCGCACGGACGCGAGGCCCGGACGGACGTGTGCACCCCCGACGGGACGCGCCCGAAGCAGCAGCCCGAGCAGAAGGAATCACACCGTGACCCTCCACCGTCCGCACCGACCGCCCGGCGATCCCGCCGCCGTGCACGACCCCGCCGCCGTGCACGACCCCGCCGCCGTGCACGGCCACGTCGACGGCCCGGTCCACGCCCACGGCCCGGTCCTGCCGCACGGACCGCACGCCACCGGCGAGCCGGTCACCGGCCGGACGGTGGGCACCGCGCTGCCCGTCCGCCACCAGGTCCGCTTCGTGCCCGGTGTGCTGGATCCGGGCAACCCCGCCCTGGCCCGGGTCGGCGGACCGCCCGGGCGGCGGCTGGTCGTCGTGGAGGCCCGGGTGCACGAGCTCTACGGCCACCACCTCCACCGTTACCTGGCCGCCCGGGGTGTCGAGTACGAGACGCTGGTCCTGCTCGCCCACGAGCAGGTGAAGACCATGGACTCCGTGTTCCGGGTCGCCGACCGGATGGACTCCTTCGGCACCTCCCGGCGGGGCGAGCCGGTGATCGCGATCGGTGGCGGCGCGCTCGCCGACACCGTCCGCCGTCGTGACGGCCGGCAACGGTTGCCACTGCCGGCGGGGATCGGGTCGGGCGTATTCGTGGACGATCTGACTGATCGTGAACATGCCTGCGCTGCGTGGTGGTTGAGGAACTGGTCGACCGCAACCCCGGTCGGTGAGGAGCGCGCGGAGCCGGAGGGATGTGAGGTCCGTGCGTAGCGCGGTCGTGGTCGCTGACACCGGCACACCGGCGGCCGTCCACGGTGTGCCCGGCGCGGCCGGGGTCACGCGGTCGGCCTGCCCGGCCCGCCGCGCCGGGCTCGCCGGGGCCTGGGAGGCCGTCGAATGGGTGCGCATCCCGCCCGGCGGGGTCAGCGGGGAACACCTGCACACCCGCACCCGGGAGGTCCCCGTCGTGCTCGCGGGGAACGGCGTGGTCACGCTCGACGGCCGCCCGTACGCCGTCGGCGCCGGAGACGCGGTGCTGACGGCGGTCGGCACCCGGCACTGCCTGCGCAACCTCGGAGCGGGGGCACTGGAGCGGCTGGTGATCGAACTCCCGGCGCAGTGGGACGGCGACGCTCTCGTGGGCAGCACGGTGATCCGGGACCTGCGGCGCACCGGCCCGGTGGACCCGTCAGCCCTCCTCGGCGGTCCGCTGCGCCTGCTGCAGTCCGCCCGCCTGGCTCCCCGGGAGCGGGCCGGCCACACCGCCGACGGGGTCGAGCACACGCTCTTCGTCACGGCGGGGAGCGGCCGGGCCGCAGCCGGGGAGGTACGGGTGCCGCTGCGGCCGGGGACGGCGCTCACCCTGCCGCTCGGCAGTGCGGCGGACCTGGCGGCCGGCCCGGACGGGCTGGAGTACGTCCACGCGGAGCTCGTGGTGGAAGGGACGGCGGCCGCAGCCGGCTGACGGATGTCAACCGGCCGATGCCGGACGACGGATCGCAACTCCTGCCGTCGGTCATCTGCCGGTTTCTGCGGGTGCCCGCCCCCGGTGCTTCCCGTCCGGCCGCTCCCGGCCGCCTCCGGCCTGTCCCGGCCGGATCTGCCCTGTCCCGGTCGCTCCCGGCCGGGCCCGGGACCGGCCGGGACGGGAACGGCGGCTCAGGTGCCCGGGGCGCCGGGCGGCCCATGGTCGAGGTCACAGACCCAGCGGGAGGAGGACCATGATGGGCCGCACCGCCGAACTCGACCGCCGCATCCTGGCCGGACCCGCGAACTTCGCCCTCCTGGTGCGCGGCGGCGAAGCGGCCTGGATGGAACTCGCCGACCGCCTGGCCGAGTTCGAAGCCGATCGATTCATCCTGGTGACCGACGGTGCTGCTCCCGCCGACCATCTCGCCCGGGTCCGGACCATCGCCGAGGCGCTGGCCCCGTGCACCGTCCTCGCACCGTCCGATCGGCCGCCGGCGCGACCGGCGTCCGGCGGCCGGACCGTGGTGATCGCGATCGGTGGCGAACGGGCCTGCGGCGTCCCGGCCGACGTCCGCCTGCCGACCACGCTCGCGGCAGCGTGCGGCCCCGCGCTCGCGCTGCTGCGCCCGCCCCAGGGCGGGCACCGGGCTCCCCGCACCGCGCCCGCGCTGGTCTGGGTCCGCAGCGATGTGCTGGCCGGCCGTCCCGCTCCGGAGACCCGGGCCGGCATGGTCGAGGTGATCCGCCACGTCCTCGCCGTCTGCCCGGCGCAGTACGAGGTGCTCGCCAAGGTACTGCGCCCGGACGGCCGTTACTCGCCGCAGGCCATTGCCGCCTGCCTCGCCCTCTGCGCCGACGCCCGTGCCGCGCTGGTCTGCTTCGATCCGTTCGAGACCGGCCCGGCCCTCGCGCTCGACTACGGGCGGAGTCTCGGCGCGGCGGTGCACGTCATCGCCGCCGCCGCCGGCGACGCCGATGCCGCCAACGCCGCCGACGCCGGTGCCCCCGGTGCCGGCGTTGCCGCGCTCGCACCCGGCGACGCCGAGGCCCTGGGGCTGCTCCTCGCCGCCCGCATCGCCGTCCACCGCGGCCTGCTGGACGGTGCCGGGGCATGGGCCCACCACGCACTGCTCGCCCGCAACGGTTCGGCGACGGCCCTGCCCGCGCTCCCCGTCCGGTCCGCCGGGACCGGCGCCCGCACCCCGGCCGCCGTACTCGCCGCCACCGCCGGGCCCGGTCTGCTGCTGCTCGCCGGCCTGGGGCACCCGTACTGCGCGCGCGGCCGCCTGCTCACCCCGGTCGACGCCACCGAGCTCCGGGCAGCCGTCGAGGGCCTGGGCCGGACCGCCGTTCCGCACAGCCGCGTCCCCGCCCCGGAGCCGCTGGCCGCCGCCACCGGATGACCGGCGGGCGGGGAACGGGCGGCACACGGGGAGCAGGACGGGACCGGCTCCCCGTGTGGCCGGGACGGCGGGCGCGACACCGTGGAAACCAGAGGCGGACCAGCACGGACCGCCGGAGAACCAGAAGGAGTCCTGTCATGACGGGAACGGTCATCACCGACCTCCGCCGCCGCGGCGCCGTCGACCCGAGCCGGGTCCTGACCGGCCCGCTGCGCGCGGTCGGCCTGCAGTGGCTCGACCCGGGCCGCAGCACCGAGGTCGCCGCCGAGGGCGTCGAGCACGCCCTCTACATCACCGCGGGCTCGGGCACGGCCACCGCCCCGGACGCCGATGCGCAGGCGGGCCCCGATGCCGGAATCCCGCTGCTCGAGGGCACCGCGCTGACCCTGCCGCTCGGCGCCCGGACGGCCCTCACCGCCGGTACGGCGGGCCTGGAGTACTTCCACGCCGTCCTCGCCGTCACCGGGCTCCCGGCCGGCGCCGAGGCCCCCGGGCACTCCGAAGCCCCCGACCACCCGGACCACCCCGACCACCCCGAGCGTCCGAAAGGAGGCGAGCCCAGGTGATCGTCACCACCGCCTCGGCCGCCGCCGTCATCCTCGGCCCGCACGGCGAACGGATCAGGCTGCGCTGCCTGGCCCGCCGTTCGATGCTCAGCAGTGCCTGCGAGCCCTTCGACCACCTGCGGCTGAGCCCCGGCGCCCACCACGTGATACCCGGGCAGGCCGAGGCCGAGACCGTCCTCTACGTGCTGCGTGGCTCCCTCCTCGTCGGCCGAGCGACCGACGGGCCGGACCACTTGGCCGTCGACGGTGATCTGCTGCTGGCCCGCCGGGCAACGTCGCTGCACCTCGACGCCGGACCGCTCGGCGCCGAACTTCTGGCCCTCACCCTCGCCGCACCCCGCCGCGCCGCGGCTGCCAGGGACGCCCTGGCCGGCCGCCGCGCCGAACGACGGACCCGCCCGTGAACGCCCGGGCCTGAACTCCGGCCTCACCCGCCCAAACGCCCGCCGTCCCGACTGCCGCTCCCGCCCTGGGACCGGAACGGGACGGCGGGCTCATGTGCCCGGGCCGGGCCCCCGCGCACAGTGGTGGAAGAGCGGCCGATCGGCTCGACCACTCGGAAGATCTGGAGCTATCCCCATGACTGCAAACACCGCAACGAAGGCACTGCGCGTGGCGTCCCTGCTGGTGGGTGTCACTGCGGCGGGCGCGGCGATCAAGTGTGCTGTGACCGCCTCGTCGAGTACGTCCGACGCGACAGCCATCGGCAGCCGGCCGGCCAAGCGGCCGGACGCCACGGCCGTGCGCGCGGCCCGACAGTGCGGGCCCGGCGACAAGCCGCCCTGCTGACCGACCGGACATTCCCTCACGGGGGCTGCCCCCGGTACCGGACCTGGTACCGGGGGCAGCCCCTGTGAAGCGGGCCGGGCCGTGGGCGCCGTGGTGGACCGGGCCCACGGTCCGCGCGCCCGCGCCCGGCCGAGCGGCTTCGTACAGCCGGCCGGATGCTCAGGCGGCCGCCTGCCGCCTGCCGCCTGCCGCCTGCCGCCCGCCGCCTGCCGCCCGGCCGGGCGGTCAGGGCGTGGTGGGGTAGCGGGGCAGTACCGCGAGCACCCGGGTGCCGTGGTTCAGCGGCGCGACGGTGCAGCAGCCACCGATCTCGGCGGCACGGTCGGACATGGACCGCAGCCCGACACCGCCACCCACCTCCGTCCCACCCGCCGCAGCCACGGCCTGCGCAGCACCGGCGGCCGCAGCCCCGTCCGCCGCAGCCCCGTCCGCCGCAGCCCCGTCCGCCGCAGCCCCGTCCGCCGCAGCTTCGATCGTGGCGTCGTCGGTGCCACCGGGGCCGCTGGAATCCGCGCCGCCGGAATCCGCGCCGCCCGCCGGCGACTCTCCGCCCGCGATGCCGACGCCGTCGTCCTGGACGGTGAGGGTCAGCTTCTCGCGGTCCACCGAGACGCAGACCTCGGCGGACCGGGCGCGGGCGTGCCGCAGCACGTTGTTGAGCGCCTCCGCCGCGATGCGGTACACGGCCACCTCGACCGCGGCGGGCAGCTCCGGCAGGGGGTCCGGCCGCACCGTGACGTCGATGGACAGGCCCGCGCCGGTGAACGTGGTGCCCAGCTGCCGGACCGCCCGGGTCAGCCCGAACTCGCCGAGCTGCGCGGGCCCCAACCGGTCGGTGATCCGCCGGACCTCCTTGATGGTCATCGCCAGGTCGGACGAGATGCCGCGCAGGCTGCCCGCGAGCCGGTCGTCCTCGGCGAGCCCGATGCCGGCGCTGTCGACCCGCAGCCGCAGCCCGGCCAGGGCGGGCCCGAGGCCGTCATGGATGTCCCGGCGCAGCCAGCGCCGCTCCTCCTCGCGTGCGGCGACGATCTGCTCCCGGCTGGCCTGGAGGTCCTCCAGCAGCCGGAGGGTGGCAACCGCCGGCGAGGCCTGGTCGGCGAGCGAGCGCAGGATGTCCACGTCGCTGCGGTCCAGCTGCTCCTCGCCGGCCCGGAGCCCGACGTTCAGCTCACCGATGACGGTGCCGTTGTGGACGAGCTCGAAGCCCTGCCTGGTCCCGTCCAGCCGCCCGACCGCGGCCAGCCGGCGCGAGCCTGCCCGCGTGCTGACGGTCAGGGCGACTCCGGGCAGTCTCAGCTCCTCGGCGACGGTCGAACAGAGCGCGACGGGTAGCCGCTCGGGGTCGACCACCTGCCGGACGCGTTCTGCGAGCGTCCGCAGCACCTGGTAGGGCTGGGCACGCTCGCCGTAGTACAGCCGGTCGACCAGCCCGCACGCCCACCGGGCCGCCCGTGGCAGACCGGAGCCCAGCGCGAAGACGAGAACGATCAGCAGCAGGGCCGCAGCGCCGCGCCCGGGCACCAGCCAGCTCGACAGCAGACCGGCGAACACCACGAACAGCGTGGTCAGCCCGGTGGCGAGCAGGAGCCCGCTGAGGATCCGGCGGGCGGCCCGGTCGAGCTTCCAGCCGCCGTCCTTGATGACCAGAACGGCCACGGCGACGACCCAGAACGCGCTCGCCGCGGCCCAGAGCACATAGGCGCGCCAGTAGTCCTCCGCGGCCGTCCGGGTGTAGAAGTCCTGCATGGCGGCCCACCACAGATAGGCCGTGAGCATCAGGCCGAGGTGCAGGCGGTTCCTCGGGGCCGATCTGAGCAGCCGGGCCAGCAGCACGGCCCCCGCGAAGGCGACCAGGGCGTAGAAGACCTGCTGGTCGTACGCGCCCACACGGTCGTAGAGCCACGCCAGCGCCCGGGCCGGCGGGGCGCCCGCCACCGGGTTGGCGCGGTCGAACATCCGGTCGTCGCCGATCTCCGACAGGTAGATCGTGATCTGCCAGAGTGCGACCGCACCGATGTACCAGTACCACCGGCGGTCCGTCAGCCGCCCGGAGGGGAGCCAGAGCGGCAGGACGAAGAACAGCGTCTCGCGGACCGTGTCGCAGACGGCGTCGAGCACGGTCACCGCGCCCACGATCCCGGGGTCGCCGACCTCGACCCAGACGGCCGCGGCCGCCGCGTCGGGGGCGATCGAGGCGAGCGCGTAGATCAGCATCACCCAGCCGAGCGGGCTGCCGGGCCGGTGCGCGTGCAGCAGCATGCCGGCCCCGGCGGTGGGCAGCGCGTAGGCCAGTACGAGCAGCTGGTTCCGGGGCACCACCACGGCCGGATTGCCCAGATGGGCGAGAACGTAACAGCTCCACAGGGTGGCGAGGGCCAGGCACAGGCACGTGACGGCGGCGGCCGCCGCGAGCTGCCGCTGGGCACCGGTGCGACGGGCGGCGGGCCGGCGGGTGCAGGCGGGCGGCCGGGGCCGGGGCCGGGGAGAGCTCACCGTGATCATGGCACCGCCTCGAAACGGGCTGGGGTGTGGTCCGC
This sequence comes from Kitasatospora sp. NPDC032757, assembly GCF_055579305.1. Taxonomy (NCBI): domain Bacteria; kingdom Bacillati; phylum Actinomycetota; class Actinomycetes; order Kitasatosporales; family Streptomycetaceae; genus Kitasatospora; species Kitasatospora sp. NPDC032757. The sequence goes on from NZ_JBVINN010000002.1 coordinate 115,986, forward strand.
CGACGGCCGTTCGCCGGGCACTGGTGGCAGTCTCGTCGGCCCGCCGTCCCGGGCGCATGGGGCAGCGGTCTCGTCGTGCGTGCAGGAGGTCCGGACGGGCGGGCGACACTCCGAACATGTCACGGAAAGTCACTCGACCATCGCTGGTAGTGTCGTCCAGGTGGACCAACAGCACCCCGCCGCCCAGCCCGCTCCGCAGCCGGCCCCCGGCCCCCGGGACGAGCCGCAGGACGCGCCACGGGACGAACCCGCGGAGCAGCCCGCCCGCGCGGCCGTCCGGCAGCCCGCCGGCGAAGGGCCGGACGGGTACGACGGCGGGCCGGGCTCCGGGCCGACGGGTGCACAGGCCCGCGATCAGGCGGGGGACCCCTCCGGTGAGCCGTCAGGGGACCCGCCCGGGGAACCGGACGGCTCACCCGTCCGGGTGCTGATCGTCGACGATCACCCGCTGTTCCGCGAGGGCCTCAAGGCCGCACTGCAGAGCGCCGAGGGCATCGCCGTGGTGGCCGAGGCCGAGCGGGTCGGCGCGGTGCCGGACGCGGTCGCCCGGCACCGCCCGGACGTGGTGGTCATGGACCTCTCGCTGCCGGACGGCTCCGGGCTGGAGGCCGCCCGCCTGCTCGCCGCCCAGCCGCCGGCTCCGCCGGTGCTGATGCTCACCATGGCCGACGACGACGGCAGCCTGCTGGCCGCGCTCCAGGCGGGAGCGCGCGGCTACCTGGTGAAGGGCGCGGGCCGGGAGGAGGTGCTGCACGCGGTGCGGACGGTCGCGGCGGGTGGTGCGGTGTTCGGCGCGGACGTGGCAGGCCGGATCACCGCGCTGCTGGCGGGGGCCCGGCTGCGCGAGGCGGGCCAGCTGTTCCCCGCGCTGACCGCCCGCGAGGCGGAGGTGCTGGACCTGGTGGCGCGGGGGCTGGACAACCGGCGGATCGCCCGCGAGCTGGTGGTGGCGGAGAAGACGGTCCGCAACCACGTCACCCACATCTTCGAGAAGCTGCACGTGGCGACCCGCGCGGAGGCGGTGGCCCGGGCGCGCGACATGGGCCTCGGCGACGGCTGACCCGGCCCGGACACCCCGCTCGGACGGCGACCCGGACGGCGCCCTGGTCGAAGCGCGGCCCGGAGCGCCGGCCGGGGCCACGACTGCACCGCGGGCCGGACCCGGGGCCGGGACCGGCCTGCCGTTCCGCGCGCCCGGGACGGCGGGCCGCCGAGGATGCGGGGAAGGGGGTCCGTCCGGGACCCCCGCAGGCGCCCGTACGGAGGCTCACACGGAGGCCCACATGAGCGAACCGGCCGCGGCCAGCATGAGCCGAGCCACCGCCGACCGGCCGGGGCAGGCCGGCCTGACCTGGGCCTACTGGGCCTGCGGGCTGACGCTGGCCAGCGGCCTCGGCTGGGTGGTGCTGGCCCTGACCCGCCAGGACGCCGCCTGGGCCGAGCCGTTCTTCCTCCACGACGGCGAGACGGTGCTGCTGGGGTTCGCCTTCGGGCTCTCCGGCCTGCTGATCCTCGCCCACCGCGCCGGGCCGGACGAACCGGCACTCGCCGCCGTACCCCCACGCGCCACCGCCGCACGCCCACGCGCCACCGCCGCACCAACCCCCGAAGCCGCCCGCCCAGGCCCCGGGGAGCCCCGCCCCGTCGGCCGCAGCCTCGGCGTGACCATGCTCGCCGCCGGCCTCGGCGGCTGCCTCTCCCGCTTCTTCCTGCTCGCCACCGCGTCGGCCGGCGCCGGCCCCGTGCCGGAGGCCGTCGGCGCGGCGATGCTGCTCGCCTCGGTCACCCTGTTCATCTTCCTGTCCCTCGCGCTCCCCCTCTGGCTGCCCGAGGGCCGGCTTCCCGGCGGTTGGGGGCGCCTCTTCGTCGCCGCGATCGCGGTGTGGAGCGCCTGCCACGCCTGCGTGGTGCGGCTCGGCGTACCCCTGCCCTACTTCGGGGACGTCCTGGTGCCCCAGGGGGAGGGGCTGCCGCTGGACGAGTGGCACGTCACCCTCGTCTCCTGGGCCGTCGTCACGGGCAGCCTGACGGTGGCCGCGGTGCGGTGGCGGCGCTCGGCCCGCCCGCACCGGACGGTCGCCCCGGTGCTCGTCCCGTACCTGATCTGGCTGATCACCACCAACCTCGCGCTCCGGATGGGAAGTTCGGAGAGTTTCGGTGCGGTCGCCTACTTCACCGGCTCCGCACTCTGGATGCTCGGCGCCGTCGGCTACGCCTTCACCCGCGACCGCTCCCGCTACCTCGACCGTGCCACCCGCCGGATGCTCAGCGTGCTCGCCCTCACCGCGATGCTGATCTCGGGCTACCTCGGCATCGGGCTGCTGCTGCGCCGCGCGCTGCCCCATGCCGGCACCGCCGGTGCCCAGCTCCTCGCGGCCGGCGCGCTCGCCATCGGCGGACTGCTCGGCCCGACCACCCGCTGGGTGCTCCGCGCCGTCGACCGCTTCTACTACGGCGACCGGGCCCGCCCCTACCAGGTGGTGCGCGAGCTCGCCGAACGGCTCAGCCGCGCCGTCAGCCCGGCCGACGCGCCGCCGCTGCTCTGCGACACGGTGGTCAACGCCCTCGGCCTGCCCGGCGCCCGGGTCGTCCTGCACACCCGCAACGGCCCGCACGAGGTCGCCTCGGTCGGTACCGTCGCTCCCAACAGCCAGGTGTTCCCCCTCGGTTACGAGGGCGCCGTGATCGCTGACCTCTACGCGCCGCCGCGCGCCGGCCAGCCCGTACTGGACGCCCAGGACCACGAGGTGCTGCGCTTCCTCGCCGACCAGGCCGCGCCGGCCATCGCCTCGCTGCGCATGTACGAGGAACTCCAGGCCGGGCGACGGCAGATCGTGCTGGCCCGGGAGGAGGAGCGCCGTCGGCTGCGGCACGACCTCCACGACGGGCTCGGCCCCACCCTCTCCGGGCTGCGGCTCGGCGTCGACACCGCGCGCGCGGCCGTTCCCGAGGACTCCCCGGCCGCCCGGTCGCTGCGCGCGGTCTCGGCCGGGATCGGGCAGGCGATCGTCGAGCTGCGCCGGATCACGGAGGGTCTGGCGCCGGCGGCGCTGGCCGGCGACGGGCTGGCGGGCGCGCTGCGCCGGCTGGTCGCCGGGCTGGACGGGGACCACGTCCGGCTCGCCCTGGTGCTCGACCCGGACCCGCCGCCCGCGCTGCCGGCCGCCGTCGAGGTGGCGGTGCTGCGGATCAGCGGCGAGGCGCTGAACAACGTGCTGCGTCACTCGGGCGCCACGGAGGCCCGGTTGACGCTGCGCGTGCGCCCGGACGAGGTGGTGGTCGAGGCCCGCGACGACGGCCGCGGTTTCCCGGGCCCGGGCCCTGCCGGCGCCACCGCCGGCTCCGGCCGGGCCGAGCCGTCGCCCCTCCCGGTGGCCGATGCAGCGCCCGGTCACGGGCCCGGCGACGGGCCCGGCGAAGTGTCCGGGGCGACGACCGACCACCGGGCGGGTTCCGGTCTCGGCCTGCGCTCGATGGCCGAGCGGGCCGAGGAATTGGGTGGCGGCTTCACCGCCGTCAACCACGACGGCGGCGCCATCGTCCGGGCGGTGCTGCCGCGGACGCCGGCCGCCTCCGAGGCGGGTGCTCCGAGCGTGGGCGCGCGCAGCGCGTCGGAGTTCGGCTGACGGACGACGGCTGCCGGATGTCACGATCCGTCAGCTGTTGTCCGTCATGCGCCTGCCGTCAACCGTGCCGCCGCCACGCCCGGCCCTCTTGACGGAACCGGGGGTTGCCTTAATCATCATGGTCGCGTCAACTTCGCGGGCGCGCCCCTGTTCTTGCTCTGCACATCGACCGGACCCCTACTCCGGCCGGCCCCTGACTCCACCGTCGCCCGCGAGGTTCCGCACTTTCCGTTCTGCCCCACCAGAAACCGGAGCCTCCCTTGACCGAGCGCGCCTCGCGGCGATCCCGCCTGCGCCGATCCGCCCTGTCGACCGGGGCGGTCGTCACTCTCGCCGCCGCCCTGTTCGCCCCCGCCGCAGCCGCGGCCCCCACGGCGGCCCCCGCCGCACCGGCCAACAGCACGGCGGCTGCCGCCGCCCCCGACATCCCGGTCGCCAACGTGAAGGCGCACCTGGCCCAACTGCAGTCGATAGCCACCGCCAACGGCGGCAACCGCGCCCACGGGCGGGCCGGCTACAAGGCCTCGATCGACTACGTGAAGGGCAAGTTGGACGCGGCGGGCTTCACCACCACGCTGCAGACCTTCAGTTACAACGGCTCGACCGGCTACAACCTGGTCGCCGACTGGCCGGGCGGGGACACCTCGCACGTCGTGATGGCCGGAGCCCACCTGGACTCCGTCACCGGAGGCCCGGGCATCAACGACAACGGCTCCGGCTCGGCCGGCATCCTGGAGACCGCGCTGGCCGTCTCCCGGGCCGGGCTCAAGCCCGCCAAGCACCTGCGCTTCGGCTGGTGGGGCGCCGAGGAGTACGGCATGGTCGGCTCCAAGAACTACGTCAACGGCCTTCCCTCCGCCGAGCGTTCGAAGATCGACACCTACCTCAACTTCGACATGATCGGCTCGCCCAACCCGGGCTACTTCACCTACCGGTACGACACCGCGCTGGACGCGCTGTTCCGCGAATACTTCGCGGGCCTCGGCATCGCCACCGAGCAGGACTTCGAGGGCGACGGCCGCTCCGACCACGCCCCGTTCCAGGACGCCGGCATCCGCGTCGGCGGCCTCTTCAGCGGCGCCGACTACACCAAGACCAGTGCCCAGGCGGCCAAGTGGGGCGGGACGGCGGGCCAGCCGTTCGACCGCTGCTACCACTCCTCCTGCGACACCAGCGCCAACATCGACGACACGGCGCTGGACCGGATGAGCGACGCCATCGCCTACGCGGTCTGGACGCTCTCGGCCGGCGACACCACGCCGCCCACCGGCACCGTCTTCGAGAACACCGCCGACGTCCAGATCCCCGACTACGGCTCCGCGGTGACCTCCGACCTCGCGGTGACCGGGCAGACCGGCAACGCGCCCGCCGCCCTCAAGGTCGGCGTCGACATCAAGCACACCTGGCGCGGCGACCTCGTCGTCGACCTGGTCGCGCCGAACGGCACCACGTTCCGGCTGAAGAACTCCAGCGGCAACGACTCCGCGCCCAACGTCCAGACCACCTACACGGTCAACGCCTCCGCGGTGCCCGCCAACGGCACGTGGAAGCTGAAGGTCCAGGACGTGGCCCGGCAGGACACCGGCTACATCGACAGCTGGAAGCTCACCTTCTGACGCCCTCGCGGCAGGAGGGCGAAGCAAGCCGCACGAGGTGAAGGGGTGCCGGCCGCCGCCGGCACCCCCGCTCGCGGAGCCGCTCGAGCCGCCGAGGCCGTAGCGGCCACGGCGGCCGTAGCGGCCAGGACGGCCGCCACGGCCACGACAGCCCTGTGACTGCTACGGCTGCATCTCGTAGGCGCCGGAGAGCGCCTCGACCCGCGCCCACACCTTCGCCGCCCGCTCGCCGTCCGCGACCGGGCGGCGGACGTGCGCCAGCGCCCAGGCGGCCTGCGCCTCGGTCGCGGACGCCTTGCCGTGCAGCTCGGTGGCGTGCGCGGAGAAGTCCCGCACCAGCGCGTCGAAGATCTGGTCCAGGACGTCCGCCTCCAGCCCGGTCAACTCGGCCTGCTCCAGCACCAGCTGGCCGTAGACGATCAGCGCGAACAGCTGGCCGATCTCGAGCAGGAAGTCCAGGTCCGCCTGCTGCTCCGCGCCCGGCGCGTGCTGGACCAGGAACTCGCAGAAGCCGTCGGCCTGTTCGCGGAACCGGGCGACGTTCGGGACGTGCGCGTGCGCGTCGTACGCGGTGCGCCAGTCGTGGAAGCGGATCGCGCCCAGACCGCGGGCCGGGCCCTGCCGGAACAGGAACTCGTCGTCGGCCGCGTCCAGCCGGCTCGGCACCGGCGCGTACTCGGCCGGGTTGAACAGGTAGTTGGCCATGAACTTGAGGATCAGCGCCAGGTTGACGTGGACGGTGCCCTCCAGCTTCGGAAGGCCGCGGATGTCCTTCGCCGCCTTGTCGAAGTAGGTGTCCGCCTCGAAGCCCTTGGCCGCGATGACGTCCCACATCAGGTCGATGACCTTCTCGCCCTCCGTGGTGACCTTCATCTTGGTCATCGGGTTGAAGAGCAGGTAGCGACGGTCCTCGGGCGAGGCGGTGCGGAAGTAGTCCACCGCGCGGTCGGAGAACAGCTTCATCGCCACCAGGCGGGCGTACGCGTCGGTCAGCTCACGCCGCACGTGCGGGAAGTCGGTGACCTTCTTGCCGTAGAGCACCCGGTTGTGGGCGTGCGTGACGGCCTCGTACATCGCGTGCTCGCAGATGCCGACGGAGGCGGTGCAGAGGTTGAACTTGCCGACGTTGACGGTGTTCAGCGCGGCGTCGAAGGCGGCCTTGCCGGTGTGCAGCACGTCCTCGGCGCGCACCGGGTAGTCCTCCAGCCGGAACTCGCTGACGTACATCTGGGCGTTCACGACGTTCTTGACCAGGTGGTACGCCTCGTGGCGGCTGTCGGCGGCGAAGAAGACGTAGCCCTCCGGGCCCTCGACGTCCGAGCGGCGGCCGAACACCGAGACCAGGCTGGCGACGTTGCCGTTGCCGATGTAGTACTTGGGGCCGGTGGCGGTGAAGCCGCCCTCGCCGTCGGGGGTGAGGATCATGTCCGTCGAGTAGATGTCGGCGCCGTGGCTGCGCTCGGAGAGCCCGAACGCCATCACGTGACCCTCCGCCAGCAGCTGGGCGGCACGGGCCCGGACGGCCTCGTTCTCGCTCTGCCAGACCGGGCCGAGGCCGAGGATGGTGACCTGCCAGGTGTACCAGTAGCCGAGGCCGTAGAAGCCGAGGATCTCGTTCAGCTCGGCGATCCGGGCGGTGTCCCAGCGCTTGGCCGGGTCGGCCGAGGACGGGGTCAGGAACTCCGCGAACAGGCCTTCCTTCGCGGCGAATTCGAGGAAGTCGGCGTACCAGGTGCGGTCGATGTAGGTGTCGATCAGCGCCTTCTTGCCGCGGGACTCGAACCAGTCCACGGTCGCGCGCAGCAGTCGGCGGGTCGGCTCGTCGAACTGCGCGGGGTCGTACGTACGCGGGTTGAAGAGCATCACGGGCTCCCGGGGGTCGAGGGATTCGAGGGGTGTGAGGACGGTGTGGGGTACGGGGTGCCCTGGGGCACGGGCGGCCCGGGGCCTGGGCGGCCCGGGCCTACGGCCGGTGGTCGCCGGAGCCGCCGGGGCCGCCGGAGCCTGCTTGGCCGGCTTGGCCGGCGGCGAGGCGGTGCAGGGTGGCGAGCACGTCGTCCAGCCAGGCGAGGGTCATCCGCTCGTACTCGATGCCGCCGCGCAGCACCACGTGCTGGAGCTGCTGCCGGGGGTCGAGCGCGGCGGGGGAGGGGAAGTCGCGCTGCTCGCCGTGCAGGTAGCGGGCGAGCAGGGCGGCGTGGCCCTCGCGGTGGCGTTCGACCTCGGCGATCAGCGCGGCCGGGTCGTCGAAGGCCGCGGCGCGGATCTTGACCGCCAGCTCGTGCCGGACGGTCTCCGGTTCGACCGGCTCGCGCAGCCAGCCGGCCAGGGCGGTGCGGCCCGGCTCGGCGGCCGAGTACACCTTCTTGTCCGGCCGGCCGTCCTGGGCGACCTCCTCGGCGGAGATCCAGCCGTCGGCCTCCATGCGCCGCAGCACCCGGTAGATCTGCTGGTGGGTGGCGGTCCAGAAGCGGCCGATCGAGCGGTCGAACCGCCGGGCCAGCTCGTAGCCCGAGCCGGGCTGCTCCAGCAGCGAGACGAGGATCGCGTGCTCCAGTGCCATGACCGGCATCCTGCTATGCAACGAGTTGCATACACAAGGGCGCCCCGCCCCGGTGAGACGCAGCTCACCGCTTCGTCGGCGCGGCGGGAAACCCGACAGGGTAGCTTCCGAGGCAAAAAGGTGCAAAACGGTAGATCGGCGCCAGAATGGGTACGGGCGCGCTAGCGCCTTCCATGTTCCGGACGTAGGAGGTGGTATCGGTGTCTACCCAGATTCCGATGGGCATGGAGCACCATCCGGACATCGTCGAACTACGGGAGCACTACGAGCGGGTCACGCTGACCCCGCAGGCCCAGGGCATCGAGGCCCTGGCCGTTCTCGCCGGTCTCTTCCTGGCGGCCTCGCCATGGATCGTCGGCTTCACCGCCTTCAGCACGCTGACCGTCACCTGCCTGATCGTCGGCCTGGCGTACTGCCTGCTGATGGCCGGATACGGCTCGGCGTACGAGCGCACCCACGCACGGGCCTGGGCCGCGACCCTGCTCGGCGCGTGGACGATCATCTCTCCCTGGGTGGTGTCCGGTGAGGTGGACCGTGGCAAGAACATCGTCACCTGCCTGATCGCGGGCGGCGTGATGTTCCTGCTGGGGCTCGCCGCGATCTCGATGGCCACCATGACATCGAACGGAGCGTCGATGAGGCGCGGCCGGGCCGGCCGGGCCAGGAGCTGACCTCACGGGAAGCCCGGACGGGCAGCCCGGACCGGGGCGCGGAACGGCGAGGCCGCCGTCCGCGCCCCGGCACGTCCGCCCCCTGCGGGACGGCACTGCGGCCGCCCCGCCGCCCCCGGGCTACGGCCGGGTCATCCGCAGCACGTCCAGCGCCTCGTCCAGCTGCTCCCGGGTGAGCAGCCCCTGCTCCAGGTAGCCCCGCTCCAGCACCACCTGACGGATCGTCTTCCGCTCGGCCAGCGCCTGCTTGGCGACCTTGGCGGCCTCCTCGTAGCCGATGTACCGGTTGAGCGGGGTGACCACCGACGGCGAGGACTCCGCGTACTCGCGGGCCCGTCCGGCGTTGGCGGTGATGCCGTCCACCGTCCGGTCGGCCAGCAGCCGGGCGCTGTTGGCGAGCAGCCGGACCGACTCCAGCACATTGCGGGCGATCACCGGGAGCATCACGTTCAGCTCGAAGTTGCCGCTCGCGCCCGCCACCGTGACGGTCGCGTCGTTGCCGATCACCTGCGCCGAGACCATCAGCACCACCTCGGGCAGCACCGGGTTCACCTTGCCGGGCATGATCGACGAACCCGGCTGGAGGTCGGGCAGGTTGATCTCCCCGAGACCGGTGCGCGGGCCCGAGCCCATCCAGCGCAGATCGTTGGCGATCTTGGTGAAGCCGACCGCGACGGTGCGCAGCTGGCCGCTCAGCTCGACCAGGCCGTCCCGCGCGCCCTGCGCCTCGAAGTGGTCGCGGGCCTCCGTCAGCGGCAGGTCGGTGGTCCGGGCCACCTCCTCGATCACGGCCGCGGCGAACCCGGGCGGGGTGTTGATGCCGGTGCCCACCGCCGTGCCGCCGAGCGGCAGTTCGGCGACCCGGGGGAGCGTCGCCAGCAGCCGCTCCCGCCCGTGCCGCACCTGCGCCGCGTACCCGGCGAACTCCTGGCCCAGGGTGACCGGGGTGGCGTCCATCAGGTGCGTCCGGCCGGACTTCACCACCTGCGCGAACTCCGCCGCCTTGCGCTCCAGCGCCTCCGCCAGGTGCTCCAGTGCGGGGATCAGGTCGTGGGTGACGGCGGCGGTGGCCGCGATGTGGATCGAGGACGGGAACACGTCGTTCGAGGACTGGCTCGCGTTGACGTGGTCGTTCGGGTGGACGGGCCGGCCCAGCCGCTCCGAGGCCAGCGTCGCGATCACCTCGTTGGTGTTCATGTTGGACGAGGTGCCGGAGCCGGTCTGGAACACGTCCACCGGGAACTCGGCGTCCCAGCGGCCCTCCGCGACCTGCTCCGCGGCGGCCGCGATCGCCTCCGCCGTCTCGTCGTCCAGCACCCCGAGCCGGGCGTTCACCCGCGCGGCGGCCGCCTTGATCCGGGCCAGCGCCGCGATGTGGGCGCGCTCCAGCCGCTGGCCGGACACCGGGAAGTTCTCCACCGCCCGCTGCGTCTGCGCCTGCCACTTCGCCGCGGCCGGCACCCGGACCTCGCCCATCGAGTCGTGCTCGGTCCGGTACTGCTGCTCGTCGCCCATCGCGCGCTGCTCCTCCCGGCCGGCCCCGGGGGCGGCCTTGGTCTCGGTCGTGCTGTCGGTACCGGTACCGGTACCGGATTCGGTCTCCGATCACGACAGCCGCGCGCGGGTCCCGGGTATTTCCGCCCCCGGGGGCGCCGTCCGGCCCCGGCCGTCCCTTCGCTGCGGGGTTACCGCACTACGGTGCCACCGCCCCTGCGCTGCGGGGTCACCGCACTACGGCGCCACCGCTCCTGCGCTGCGGGGTTACCGCACTACGGCGCCACCGCTTCTGCGGGCCAGGGCAGCTCGTGGCGGACGACCGCGCCCGGTTCGGCCCCGGCCTGGGCGACGAGGGCGCCGCCCGGTGCCCAGAAGCCCGACCCGCCCGAGGTTCGCGGGTACTCGCCGCTGGCCCCGGCCGAGGTGGCCAGCACGCCCCACACCCCGTGCGCGGCGGCCCGGTCGCGGACCTGGCCGTCCCGCCGGGCGAGCGCCACCGGGTCGTCGCCGTACAGGGTGGAGGCGACGTAGACGTCGATGCCGAGCGCGGCCAGCTGCTCGGCGTGCTCGGGGAACGCGGCGTCCGCGCAGATCGCCAGGCCCAGCCGCCGGCCGTCCAGTTCCAGCACCGCGGGCTTGTCGCCGGGGGTGAAGCGGTCGCCCTCCGCTCCGTGCAGCTGGGTCTTCCGGCAGACGACCTCGGCGCCCTCGCCGGTGACGGCGAGCGTGGCGATGTACTCGCGGCCGTCCGCCTCGCGCACCGGCGCGCCGGCCAGGGCGGTCGTGCCGGCCGCGGCGCAGGCCTCGACCAGCGGCGCGAGCCGCGCGTCGGCGGGGTCGATCGCGGGCGCGGCGAGGTCGTAGCCGGTCAGCGAGAACTCGGGGAAGACCACCAGCCGGGCGCCGGCCTCGCGGACCGCGTCGACGTGCCGTCGGACGTTGACGGCCACGGTCTCCGGCCGGGAGGCCTCGGCGCAGACGGGCTGGACGACGGCAACGGTCAGGGGCTCGGGCGCGGGCACGGTGGGGCCTCCGAGGGGGTGATCAGGGGTGGAGATCACGATCAACCTAGGGGCCGTCGGGGAACCGGGCAAGCTTCATTCGAAAGGGTGAAGATCGCGAGCCGGAGGCCCGTTGGCGGCCGCCCGGCCCGTCCGGCTTCGTACGCTCGTACGCGGATCGGGGGAACGGTCACGACGGCGCTCGCGTGCGGCGTGCGGCGCAGGACGCGCGGCCCGCGGCACCCGTCGCCACGCAGGGGGCGGGCATGACAGCACCAGGGCACCACACCGGCGAGCACCACGGCGGCGGGCACCGCACCGGCGAACGCCGCGACAGCGAACGCCGCGACGGCGCGGCCGTCGACGGGCCCCGCGGGGCTCGCAGGAGCAGCACCGGCCTGAGCCGGCGTGAACTGCTCGGCGCCTCGGCCGCGCTCGGCGGGGCCGCCTGGCTGCTGCGCGGCACGATCGGCCCGGACCACGCGCAGGCCGTCACCCCGGCGCCGCCCGGACTGCCCGCCGGTACCGAGCTGTACCAGCGGGTCTACCAGAACTGGTCCGGCGAGGTCCGCACCGACCAGCTCTGGACTTGCGCCCCGCGCACCCCCGAGGAGGTGCCCCCGCTCGCCGACTGGGCCCACGCCAACGGCTGGCGGCTGCGCGCCCAGGGACACCGGCACACCTGGGCCCCGCTCACCGTCGCCGACGCCACCCCCGAGAGTGCCCGCGTCCTGCTGCTCGACACCACCCGCCACCTCACCGCGATCACCGCCGACTCGCCGGACACCGTCCGGGTCCAGACCGGCGCCACCATGGAGGACCTGCTCGCCCACCTGGCCGGCCGCGGCCTCGGCGTCGCCAACTGCCCCGCGCCCGGCGAGCTGACCGTCGGCGGGGTGCTCGCCATCGGCGGCCACGGCACCGCCGCCCCGGCCGCCGGCGAGACCCGCCCGGACGGCCAGGGCTACGGCTCGCTGAGCAACCAGATCACCCGGCTGACCGCCGTCGTCCACGACCCCGGCACCGGCCGCTACACCCTGCGCACCTTCGACCGCGCCGAGGCCGACAGCGGCGCGTTCCTCGTCCACCTCGGCCGGGCCTTCGTGACCGAGGTGGTGCTCCGGGCCGGCGCCGACCGGCAGCTGCGCTGCGTCAGCCGGCTGGACATCCCGGCGGGCGAACTCTTCGCCCGCCCGGGCACCTCCGGTCCCCTCGGCCGCCGACCGCGCACCTTCGCCGACTTCGTCGAGCGCGACGGCCGCGCCGAGGCGATCTGGTTCGCCTACACGGACCGCCCCTGGCTGAAGACCTGGAGCGTCGCCCCGGAGCGTCCGTTCGCCTCCCGTGCCGTCGAGGAACCGTACAACTACCCCTTCTCCGACAACATCCCGGAACCGGTCGCCCGGCTCGCCGGCCAACTCATCACCGGCGCCTGGTCGTCGGCCCCGCTCTTCGGTCAACTCCAGTACCTGGTCGCCAAGGTGGGGCTCACCGGGGACCTCACCGACGTCCTGCTATCCGGCGGTCTGATCCGCGACCTGCTCACCGGCGAGGTGCTCACCCACCTGCTCGCCGGCGGCCTGCGCTCCGACCTCTGGGGCCCCTCCCGCACCCTGATGCAGTACGTCCGCCCCACCACCCTGCGGGTCACCGCCAACGGCTACGCCATCCTCGCCCGGCGCGCCGACCTCCAGTGGGTGCTCGCCGAATTCGCCGACCACTACCGGCAGTTGCTCGCCGATTACCAGGCGCGCGGCGAGTTCCCGGTGAACGGCGCGGTCGAGATCCGGGTCACCGGCCTGGACGACCCCGCCTCCTGCGGTGTCCCCGGCGCCCGGCCGCCCCTGCTCTCCGCGCTGCGCCCCCGGCCCGACCGCCCCGAATGGGACACCGCCGTCTGGCTCGACGTCCTCGCCTTCCCCGGCACACCCGGGCTGCACTGCTTCGCCCGCGAGCTCGAACAGTTCCTGCTGCGCACCTTCGACGGCACCCGGGCCGGCCTGCGCGTCGAGTGGTCCAAGGGCTGGGCCTACACCGCGGACGCCGCCTGGGCCGACCCGGACGTGCTCGGCCGGGTCATCCCCGCCAGCCACCGCGACGGCGGCGGCCCCGGCTGGGACGAGGCGATCGCCGTACTGGACCGCCACGACCCGCACCGGGTCTTCGGAAACCCCTTCCTGGACCGGCTGTTGACGAACTGACGGTCGGTCCGTCCGGCGCGGGCCGCCCGGCGGGGGAGCGCCGCTCCGGTCAGACGTGCTCCATCACGATCACGGCCAGCGTTCCGGGCTCCAGCGCGCGGAAGACGTGCGGGGCGTCGCCCGGGTAGCTCACGTAGTCGCCCGGGCCCAGCTCTACCGGCGCCTCCGACGGGCCGGCCAGCGCACGCCCCGCGCCGATCAGGAGGTGCTCGACCGTGCCCGGCATGTGCGGATCGGAGGCGCGGGTCTCGCCCGGCTGCGCCTCGATCCGGTAGATGTCGCGGCGGGCGTTGGGCGGGCAGGAGGCCAGCAGGGTGGCGGCGTAGTCGGCCCGCTCGGAGTGGGTGACCGGCCCCTCGCCGGCCCGGATCACCCGCACCACCGGCCGCGGCGGGTCGACCAGCCGGCTGAACGGCACGTCCAGCGCGACGCCGAGCGCCCAGAGCGTCTCCACACTGGGGTTGCCGGCGCCGGACTCCAGCTGGGAGAGCGTGGACTTGGCGATCCCGGCCCGCCGGGCCAGCTCGGCCATCGAGAGTCCGACGCGCTCGCGCTCGCGCCGGATCGAGGCGGAGATCAGGCCGATCAGCTCCGAACCGGACGTGGTCGGCCCGCCGTTGTCGCCCGCGCCGCCGCTCGCTCCGCTGCCGCCTCCGGGGCTGCCGCCGCCGGGGCCGGTTCCGCCGCTGCCCACACTCATCCGCGTTCGCTCCACAGGTCCACGCGTTCGCCTTGACGAACGACAGCCATCGGGTTCACTCTACTGGACATGCGTTCGCTCCTCCGAACACTCGACCGTTCCACGCTGCGTGACATCGCCCTGGTCTGCGTGGCCGACGCCCTGGTCGGTGCCTCCTTCGGCGCCATCAGCGTCTCCGGCGGCCTGCCGATCTGGGTGCCGATCGCCATGTCCGTGCTGGTCTTCGCGGGCGGTTCCCAGTTCGCGGCCGTCGGTGTGGTCCTCTCCGGCGGCGGCGCGCTCGCCGCCGTCGCCACCGGCCTGGTCCTCAACGCCCGCCTGCTGCCGTTCGGCTTCACCGTCGCCGACGTCCTCGACGGACCCTGGTGGCGGCGGCTGCTCGGCGCGCAGCTGCTGACCGACGAGTCGGTCGCCTTCGCCCTGCTCCAGCCCGACCGGCGCCGCCGTCGGGCCGCGTTCTGGCTCTGCGGGGTCGCCCTGTTCGTGGTCTGGAACGCCGCAGTCGTGCTCGGCGCCGCCGCCGGCGGCCTCATCGGCGACACCGACGCCCTCGGGCTCGACGCCGCCTTCCCCGCCGTCCTGCTCGCGCTCGTCCTGCCGTCACTCACCGACCCGCGCACCCGCGCCGCCGCCCTGGCCGGCGCCGCCGTCGCGGTCGCCGCCACCCCGTTCCTGCCGGCCGGTCTGCCCGTCCTGCTCGCCCTCCTCGGCCTGGTCTTCGCCGGCCGGGGCCCGGCCCGCCCGGCCGGGGAGCAGCCCGCCGGTCAGACACCCGCGCCGACCGCCGAAGAGGTCCGCTGATGCCCCTGCTCGCCGTCCTCCTGCTGGCCGCCGGCACCTACGCCTTCCGGATCGCCGGTCCCGCCCTCGGTCACCGGCTCACCCTCTCCGACCGGCTGCGCCACCTGCTCGCCGTGGCCGCCGCCGTGCTGCTGGTCGCCCTCGTCGCCACCGGCGCCCTCACCCGGGGCCACGACTTCGCCGGCTGGGCCCGGCCCGCCGGCGTACTGGTCGCCGGGCTGCTCGCGCTGCGCCGCGCGCCGTTCCCGGTCGTGGTGGTGGCGGGCGCAGCGACCACGGCGGTGCTCCGGCTCTGCGGGATCGCCTGACGCGGCGCCCGCGGCCAGGGTGCGGCCCGCCGCCCTGGCCCGCCCTCGTGAAGCACCGTCCCGACCCGGCGCACCGCCCTGACCTGGTGACGCACCGCCCCGCCCTGGCGCACCGTCCCGGCCGCTGTCGGACGGGGCGGCTCCTCGGGGCCGACCGCCTGGGCGCAGGCCCGGGTTCAGCCGGTGGCGCCTTCCGTCAGACGCTCCTGCTGGATCTCGGGCCGCTTGCTGTCCCAGAGCAGCTCCCAGACCTTGAACACGCAGTGGTAGTCCCGCATGCTGCCCTTGGAGATCAGCAGGTAGGTGTCGCCGTCCCGGAGCAGAGTGCGCTGGCGGCTGTTGAACGGGTGCTGCGGCGTGTACGTCGGCACGAGCCGCTTCAGCTCGGCGAGGGCCTCCTCGCGGGTGCCCTCGATCTCGGCGAGCACGTTGGTGCCCCAGATCCGGTCGTTGCCGGCGCCCTCGGTCTCCTGGACGACCAGTGCCCAGCGCGTCATGGCCCACCCCTCACTTCAGCTGCCGGAGCCTGCGAAAGCGATCATCCTATCGAGGCGGGGGAGGCCTTTCGGCGGGAAGTGCCGCCGGTGCGAGCGCCCTGACGAGGAGCGTGGTCGGGTGCGGGGTGCCTCCGGTTCCGTGGCGTCCGTCGGTCTCGTGGCGTCCGACGGTTCCTCCGTGGTCAGCGGTCAACTGTGGACATGCTCACTCCCTCGCCTCCGGCCGCCCGGAGCCCGGCCGCGTGCGGAATACTCGCCGGTACCCGCCGCGGCCGGTACCCCCGCCGGCCCCCCGGAGCGGGAGCGCGACCGGCCCGGACCGGTACCCGCCGAGACCACAAGGACGACAAGGAGCTTCGATGGCGAAGCAGCCCCGCATCGACCCGGCCGACCTCCTCGCCGTCGGTGACCTGCTCACCGACGAGGAACGACTGATCCGCGACACCGTACGGAAGTTCACCGAGGAGCGGATCCGCCCGCACCTGGCCGACTGGTTCGAGCGCGGCGTCTTCCCGGCCCGCGAACTCGCCCCCGAACTCGGCGCCCTCGGTGTGCTCGGCATGCACCTCGACGGCTACGGCTGCACCGGCTCCACCGCCGTCGCCTACGGGGTCGCCTGCATGGAGCTGGAGGCCGCCGACTCCGGGCTGCGCAGCTTCGTCTCCGTCCAGGGCTCGCTGGCGATGCGCTCGATCCACGCCTACGGCTCCGAGGAGCAGAAGCAGCGCTGGCTGCCCGGCATGGCCGCCGGCGAGCTCATCGGCTGCTTCGGCCTCACCGAGCCCGACTTCGGCTCCGACCCGGCCAACATGCGCACCCGCGCCCGCCGCAAGGGCGCCGGCGAGGGCGCCGACTGGGTGCTCTCCGGCTCCAAGATGTGGATCACCAACGGCAGCATCTCCGACGTCGCCGTCGTCTGGGCGCAGACCGAGGACGGCGTCCGCGGCTTCCTGGTCGAGCCCGGCACCCCCGGCTTCACCGCCACCGACGTGCACGGAAAGCTCTCGCTGCGCGCCTCGGTCACCAGCGAGCTGGCCTTCGACGAGGTCGTGCTGCCCGCCGACGCCGTCCTGCCCGGCGTGACCGGCCTGCGCGGACCGCTCTCCTCCCTCAACGAGGCCCGCTACGGCATCCTCTGGGGCACCGTCGGGGCCGCCCGCGACTGCTACACCGCCGCGCTCGACTACGCCAAGAGCCGCGTCCAGTTCGACCGCCCGATCGCAGGCTTCCAGCTCACCCAGCAGAAGCTGGTCGAGATGATGATGGAGGTGGAGAAGGCCTACCTGGTCGCGCTGCGGATCGGCCGCCTGAAGGACGAGGGCGCGGCCCGCCCGGCCCACGTCAGCTTCGGCAAGCTCAACAACGTGCGCGCCGCGCTGGAGATCGCCCGCAGCGCCCGCACGGTGCTCGGCGCCAACGGCATCACCACCGAGTACCCGGTGCTGCGGCACGCCAACAACCTGGAGTCGGTGCTGACCTACGAGGGCACCAGCGAGATCCACACCCTTGTCCTCGGCGAGGCCATCACCGGCGAGTCGGCCTACCGCTGACCCGCCGCTCCGCCCCCGAAATCCGGTGGCCGGGCCGACGCCGGCCCGGCTACCGTCCCTCCCCATGGCCAGCCGGACGCCCCTCACCTCCCCGACCACGACCCTCTGGCGCCCCACCGGGCCCGAGGAGTTGGCCCTGGTCGAGGCCTCCGGTCGGCGCGCCTGGCCGCCCCGCCTGCCCGACCAGCCGATCTTCTACCCGGTGCTCAACGAGGACTACGCGATCCGGATCGCCCGCGACTGGAACGTCCCCGCCTCCGGTGTGGGCTACGTGACCCGCTTCGAGGTCGACACCGCCTTCCTGGCCCGCTACCCGGTGCAGCAGGCCGGCGGCCGGACGATCCTCGAACTCTGGGTGCCGGCCGAGGAGTTGCCGGAGTTCAACCGGCACATCGTCGGCCGCATCGAGGTCGTCCACGAGTTCCGGCCCGCCCCGTGACGGCCGTCGCGCGGGAGGCCGTCACCCGGCCGGCCGGTGCGCGACCCGCCGGGGCGCCCGTGCTGCTCACCTCGGCCCAGGCGACGAGCACCACCGCCCTCCTCACCGAGGCCGCGGCCGCACGCGGGCTGGAGACCGCCGTCCTCACCGGCCCGGCCACCGTGGACCGGCTGGCCGGGCGGCCCGTCCACTGGTACGGCGGCCCTCTCGCCGCCGCCCGGATCGCCGCGCCGCTCGGCCTCGCCCTGCTCGAACCCGAGGACGACTGGCCGGCCGGGCTGCCCGAGGAGTTCACCGGCCGGCGGATCGAACTGACCACCCTCGCCGAGGCGTGGAAGCTCACCCGGCCCGCCTTCGTGAAACCGCCCGCCGACAAGTCCCTCCCGCCCGCCGTCTACGCCGACGGCTCCCGCCTGCCGCGCCACGGCGAGCGGATCGGGCCGGACACGGCCGTGCTGGTCAGCGACCCGGTGACGTTCGGCTCCGAGTACCGGCTCTTCGTCCTCGACGGCGAGGTGGTCACGGGCAGCCGCTACGCCCGCTTCGGCAGGCTCGACCCGGGCCCGCTCACCGCGGAGGCCACCGCCTTCGCCCGCCGCCTGCTCGCCGCCGTCGGCGAGGGCCTGCCCAGCGCCGTCGCCCTCGACGTCGGCCCGCTGCTCGACCCGTACGACGCGGCCGAGCGCTGGGCCGTCGTCGAGGCCAACATGCCGTGGTTCGCCCACTCCTACGCGGCCGACCCGGCCCGCGTCCTGGACGTGGTCGTGCGCGCGGCCGGGCCCGGTG
Source organism: Kitasatospora sp. NPDC032757 (assembly GCF_055579305.1). Classification (NCBI taxonomy): domain Bacteria; kingdom Bacillati; phylum Actinomycetota; class Actinomycetes; order Kitasatosporales; family Streptomycetaceae; genus Kitasatospora; species Kitasatospora sp. NPDC032757. The sequence continues at coordinate 134,242 of NZ_JBVINN010000002.1, forward strand.
GCCGCGCTGCGCCCCGCCGACCGCCGGTTCGTCCGGCCGGAGGCTGACGGCTGACGGGTGACCGATGCCGGCATCCGTCACCCGTTCGCTCGCCGTCGCCCGACGCTCCACCCGCCGCCGTCCGGACACCCGCCGTTCCCTCCGGTGACACCGGTCGGTACCCCGGGCAGTGCAGCATGTCGCGGTCGGCGGCGCCTGTGAGGGTGCGGCCGGGCGCACCGCGAAAGGAACCCCCACATGTCCATACCTCCGCCGCCCCGACCCCGGGTCCTCGTCGTCGGGATCGACGGCGTCCGGTACGACCTGCTGGAGCAGGTCCCGATGCCGCGGCTGGCGGAGGTGGCCGAGGCCGGGTTCCTGGCCCCCGTCACGGTGGCGGAGTCCACGCCCACCATGTCCGGACCCTGCTGGGCCACCATCGTCACCGGCGTCGAGCCCGCCAAGCACGGCGTCTGGGGCAACCACCTGGCCGGCAACCGGCTCGACGTCTTCCCCGACTTCGCCACCCGCCTGGCCCGGCAGGACCGCCGCCGCACCTTCGTCGCCGCCGGCTGGGACCCGCTGATGATCAACGAGTCCGGCGGCCCGCTGTTCCGCGCCCCCGGCCGCCTCTCCTACGTCGCCCCCGCCGAGGACACCCCCGAGGCGTGGGAGGCCGTGGACGAGGAGGTCACCCGGGAGGCCGTGCACGTCCTCTCCACCGCCGACCCGGAGGCGTCCTTCGTCTACCTCGGCGCCGTCGACGAGACCGCCCACTTCCTCGGCTGCGGCGAGGAGTACCGGGCGTCCATGCGCACCGCCGACCAGCGCCTCGGCCGGCTGCTCGACGCCGTCCGCGGCCGGGCCGGCCACGCCGACGAGGCGTGGACGGTCATCGTCGTCACCGACCACGGCCACGTCGACGCCGGCGGCCACGGCGGCCGCACCCCCGAGGAGCGCACCGCCTGGGTGGCCTGCGCAGGTCCCGGCATCCCCGCCGCCCCGCCCGCCGGAGAGATCCGCCACCCGGACGTCGCCGCCCAGGTGTACGCGTCCCTCGGACGGCCCATCGACCCGCACTGGACGCTGGACGGCCGCCCGTTCCCGGTGGCCAGGCCCGTCCCGGCAGGTGCCTGAGAACGCCCTCACCGGGCCCGCCGGGCGGCTCGCCCGTCCCGGGGAACCCTGAGGCCGCGGCGCCGCGTGTCCCCCTGAAGGGGGAGACCGTCCCCCTACGGTCGGGGGGACGGTCGCGACCTTCAGGTGACGCCCCGGCAGTCCACGGCGGGTCAGGATGGAGTCACCCCGACGGACCGGACGGCACCGCCGCACGGCACGGGACCGCGACCACGCGGCGGACGGGCACGGCGCGGCCGGACGAGCGGCAGACACTGCGGACACCGGCAGCGGTGGTACCGAACAGGAGAGGGCAGGGCGGGGCATGAACGGCATCGTGAGCAAGGTCGCACTCGGGATCGCGGGCACGGGCATGGCCGTCGCCGTCGCGGCCGTCGCGGTCGGCCCGCGGGTCTCCGAGTGGTACGACGGCCGCCACCAGGAGCAGGTCACCTACGCCACGGGCAGCGACGCCAAGGCCGGCCGGCACGCGACGCCGGCCTGGCTGCCCGACAACGCGTCCTCCGTCCGGTACCTGATGTCCACCACCGGCGACGACCGCCTGCTGAGCGCCACCCTGCCGGACGGCCGGCTGCCCGCCGGCTGCAACACCGTCGAGCCGGGCCGCAGCGCCCGGCCGGCGCCGGCCGCACTGAAGGCGGGCTGGTTCCCGGCGGGCGTCACCACGAAGGTCACCGGCACCTGCGGGCACTACAACGTCACCCTGACCGGCAACCAGCTGTACGCCTGGCAGGACGGCGCCGCCGTCCAGGCCGCCCAGCGCGCGGGGCGGCAGCCCAAGCACTGAGCCGGGCGACGGGGCCGGGCGACGGGCCCGGCCGGGCGGCGGTGAGCCGCGCGGCCGTCCCCAAGTATCGCGAGCCCGGTCCGCTGGGGTAGGACGGAGCGAGGACAAACCCGCGCCCGCCCCGTGAGGAGCCCCATGCCTGGTCCGACCGCCGGCCCCGCCGGCGAGACGTCGACCGCCCCCACCACCCCCGCCGGCTCCGGCCGCACCGGCAGTGCCCCCGGCCGCGCCACCGTCGCCGTCCTCGGCGGCCTCGTCGCCCTCGGCCCGCTCACCACCGACCTCTACCTGCCGGGCCTGCCCGCGATCGCCGAGGACCTCGCCGTCGAACCGGCCGCCGTCCAGCTCACCCTCACGGCCTCGATGTTCGGCGTCGCCGCCGGCCAGCTGATCTTCGGACCGCTCAGCGACCGCTTCGGCCGCCGGCCGCCGCTGCTCGCCGGACTCGCCGTCTACACCGTGGCCAGCGTCGTCTGCGTCATCGCCCCCACCCTGCCCGTCCTGGTCGCCGCCCGCTTCGTCCAGGGCGCCGCCGGCGCGGCGGGGCTGGTCATCGGCCGCGCCGTCGCCCGGGACCGCTTCCAGGGCGTCGCCATGCTGCGCTTCCTCGCCTCGATCAGCCTGATATCCGGCCTCGCACCGATCCTCGCCCCGCTCTTCGGCGCGCAACTGCTCCGCGTCACCTCCTGGCGCGGCACCTTCGGCGCCCTCACCGCCCTCGGCCTGCTGCTCACCCTGATCGCCCTCGCCGCCCTGCGCGAGACCCTCCCGCCCGCCGACCGCCACCGCGGCGGGCTCACCGGCACGCTGCGCACCATGGGCCGGCTGCTCGGCGATCCGCCGTTCCTCGGCCTCGTCCTGACCAGCACCTTCGCCTTCGGCTCGCTGTTCGGCTACATCAGCGGCTCCTCGGTGGTGCTCCAGCACGTCTACCACGTCTCGCCGCAGACCTACAGCCTGCTCTTCGGCCTCAACTCGCTGGCCATGGTCGGCATCACCCAGCTCAACGGCCGCGTGCTGGCACGTCGCTTCACCGCTGGCGCCCTGATGCTCACGGGGCTCTGCGCGGCGGTCACCGCCGGGGTGGCCCTGGTCCTGGTCACCGCCGTCTGGGACTTCGGGCTGGCCGGGGTCTGCCCGGCCCTGTTCGTGCTGATGGGCAGCCTCGGCGTGATCCTCCCCAACACCGCCGCCCAGGCCCTCAGCCTCGTCCCGCCGCAGTCCGCCGGCTCGGCCTCGGCCCTCCTCGGCACCGGCAACTTCGTCTGCGGTGCGCTCGTGGCCCCGCTCAGCAGCCTGGGCGGCCGGCCGTCGGCGGTCCTGCTCGCCACGGTGGTCCTCGTCTGCGCCCTCCTGGCCGCCGGCTCCTACCTCGTGCTCTGCCGCCGCGAGCCGGTGCCGGCCGGGGCGACGCCCGCGTCGGCGGGCTGAGGGGAGCGGCCGGCGCCGACGCGCCGCCGGGGGCGCCGCGACGGGTGGTCGCGGCACCCCCGGCGGGGTGGCCGGTCGCTGCGGGACGGGCCCTACCGGCAGGTCAGGCGATGGCGAAGTCGTCGCCGTAGACGTTGCCCTGGCCGTACCAGCCGTGCAGGTACACCGTGACGGTGCCGGAGGCGCCGGTGGTGAACGGGACGGTCAGCCTGGTCCAGCCCGAGGCGTTGGCCCAGGTGCTGGCGGTGGCGCCGCCGCTCACGCCGAGATAGGCGTAGTTGCCCTGCACCCAGCCGCTCAGCGTGTACGAGGTGTCGGGCTTGAGCGTCACGGTCTGCGCGCACTGGCCGGTCTGACCGGCGCCGGCCGCCGCCTGGAGGGCGTAGGAGCCGGAGTGCGCCGGGGTGGAGACCACCGCGCCGCCGCTCTGGCAGGTCCAGGGGGAGAGGCCGCCGGTCTCCAGGCCGCCGTTGACCAGGCCGCCGGGCGGGGTGCCGCCGGTGACGGTCAGGTTGTAGGTGCCGGTGTGGCTGCCGGAGGGGGCGTTGCCGGTGATCGTCAGCGGGTAACTTCCCGCTGTGGTGGCGGCGGTGGTGGTGATGTTGAGGTTGGCGGTGGTGCCGGCGGTGACGCTGCCGGGGGTGACGGTGGCGGTGACGCCGGAGGGGGCGCCGGTGACGGTGAGGTTGACGCTCTGCGCGGATCCGGCCGTCACGGCGGTGGAGATGGTCGCGCTGGAGGACGAACCGGCCGTCACCGTACCGGAGTTCGGGTTCACGGCGACCGAGAAGTCGTTGCCGACCGGGGTGTTGCCGGTGAACGGCGCGAAGATGTGCGTGAAGTCCCAGGTGCCCTGGCCGATCCCGGAGCAGTCGTCCCGGCCGCCGGTGCCCGGGCAGCCGCCGTTGTCACGCTGGAGGGCCCAGAAGGAGAGCGTGTTGATGCCCTTCGAGACCGCCCAGTTGTACACCGTGGTGGCGTTGGCGACGGTGAAGGTCTCGGCCGCGCCGAAGTCGTCGACGCCGACCATCTCGGTGATGCCGATCGAACCCCACAGCTGGGCGGGGGTCTTGGCCGGGTAGAGCTTGGCCAGCTGGTTGTAGAGGCCGGTCGCCGCGGTCTGGGTGTCGGCGGCCATGTCGTGGGCGGCGTTGTCGTAGTAGTCGAAGGTCATCAGGTTGACGACGTCGATCCGGGCGTTGTTGCCGACCGCGTTCTTCAGCACCGCCAGGCCGCCGGGGGCCAGGCCGCCGGTGGTGGTCGGCAGCGTGTAGGAGAACTGGACCGAGCGGCCGTTGGCGGCGGCCCAGTCCTGCACCAGCTTGATCGCCTTGTTGCGGCGGTCGATGCCGGCGGTGTTGGTCAGCGAGTTGTCCTCGATGTCGAGGTCGATCCGGCTGATGTCGTAGGTGGTGATGACGTTCTCGAAGGCGGCCGCGATCTGGTTCACGTCCGTGCAGCTGTCGGCCAGTTCGGTGCCGGTGTTGTCGGCGGTGTAGCCGCCGAAGGACGGGATCACGTCGCCGCCGCCTGCCCGGATGGTGGCGATGTCGGCACCGAAGGAGGACGGGGCGACGGGCAGCCCGGTGTCGCCGTTCCAGTACGGGGTGCACGAGCCCTTGGTGGCGGCCTGCAGGAACGCCATCGTCAGGTGCTTGGCGCCGGACTGGGCGGCCAGCGCGGCCGGGCTCTGGCCGGTCCAGGACTCGAAGTACGGGGCGAACACCCGGCTCGGCAGCGGGGTCGCGGCCTCGGCCGGTCCCGTACCGCCGGCGACCAGCCCGGCCGACGCGACCAGCGTGGCACAGGCGGTCAGGGCGGCCTGGATCGTTCTGCGTAGACGCATGGATTCTCCAACAGACTTGGTGGGGCAGGACGTTGGTGAACTGCTGAACTGCGCTGCGGGAATGCCGGGGCGCCGGCTTTCCCGGTTGCCGACGTGCGGAGTCGCCGACGTGAGGTGCGGCCGACGTGCGGTCCCGCCGACGTGCGGTCTCGCTGACGTGCGGTCTCGCTGACGTGCGGCCCCGCCGACGTGCGGTCTCGCCGACGTGCGGAGGTGGGGGCGTGCGGGAGCCGTGGCGGGGCGGGCGTGCCGGTGCGCGGGCACGCGTACGCCGTTCGGGGGCGGAGCAGGGCGGGGCAGTGCCTCAGCCGCCGGTGGTCACACCCCCACAGTGCATCCCGGTCGGATCGACATGGATATGATTGGACTAGACCAGTTCTCTGTCAAGGGCTCCTGACAGTTCGTCAACGGACGTGAAAGGGAGGCCTCCTGGAATCCAGGAGGCCTCCCGTTCGTCACTGCCGTGGTCGGATGCCGTCGGCGGTGCACCCGTCCTTGCCGCCCCTGCAGGGGAGTTCGAACCCTGCGGGGGTGTGCCGTGGCCGCGCGCAGGTCGTGGCGCGCGGCCACGTTCCCTCCCGTAGCTCCGACCACCAAATTACCAAGGGGGGTGGGGGCCTGTTGGTCAAAATCAAGGGGGGGAGGGGGGCGCGCAG